>JAYTAP010000035.1:0-1701 GCA_043737475.1 Sphingomonas sp. | reverse complement strand
TCAAACCTGCAGCGATCGAGGCCGGTTTGAATTCGGTGTTGGCCCGACTTTCACCGACGGGCGAAGTGGCGCACGAGGAAGGCATTTCGGAGTTCGCGTTTCTGCAGAACAAGGCCGCTGGCCGAGCGGGAGATGCGGCCGAACTCGACTACAAGATGGTCGATGATGACTATATGCTTGCGCCCGTTATTGCAGAGTATCTGAAGGGCGCCAAGACTGCACAAGCAAAGGCGTATCTGGCTCAGCAGCTTAAGAGCGAAGCGACACCCGGCACGACCGTATCGGTTGGCGCGTCACTCGTCCGCAACCTGCGCTTTGTGCTGAAGGAGGCAGCGCCATTTGCCGCAGCACCTTCGGCCAAGACATTGGTCGCGATCAAGGATGGGTTTATGGCTGGCCAGTGGCGCGACAGCGATGAAGGGCTTGGCCGCGGACGCTTTGCGTATGACGTAAATGCCGCGCTTGTTCCAGCCGCGCTTGATGCTGCCGACCAGCTACTGCGAGCGGGATTACTGGACCCCTATCTAACTGCTGAGGATCGGGTGGCGTTCGCCAAAGCGGGCATGATGGCAAAAGTCTGGCACGATAGCGCGGCGCCGTTGTTCCATATCCAGTTTACACCGGCTGAGGCACGGCAGCAGATCGCAACATATGCCGCTTCGGTCGGCGTTCCTTCGGAGTCCGCGATCAATGCGCTGGGGAATTCACCGGCCGTTTATCACGCCATTGCGCTTGATGCAGCCGGCAAGCCCGTTCCGATCGTTCATTCGGATGAAGGGTTCGTGCTGCTGTTCGGGCAACCAACGCCTGCCGACCTCGACACTTATGTCGGTGCTTTGATGCGCCCGTTTCCGGCAGGCCTGATGACCGACATCGGGTTGCTTACTGCAAACCCGGTGTTTGTCGACAATGAAGCGCAGACGCGATTTAAGTCGAGCGCCTATCATGGTGCCGTTGTCTGGTCATGGCAGCAGGCACTGTTTGCTGCCGGGCTTGAACGACAGCTTGCGAGGCGTGATTTGCCGAAGGAAGTTCGCGCCAGACTCGTTGCTGCTCAGTCGTCACTGTGGCAGGCAATCCGGGCCAGCCGAGCGCTTCAAAGTTCTGAGCTTTGGTCATGGAAATATGAGAGCGGCCGCTATCAAATTGTACCCTTCGGGGCGGGGCGCAACGACGTGGATGAATCTAATGCGGCACAGCTCTGGAGCACAGTCTATCTCGCGGTACAGCCACCCCGCAAACGTTAGGTACTGAACCTAATCTGCAGCGAAAAAGCCGGTGATCGTCAGGCGTCCGGTTGCGGGGTCGGTTGACAATGCGCCAGTAGCACTAATCGCGCCTGCGTGGAGTAGCCGCCCGCGATAGATAAGCGCACGGTTGTAACTGCCCTCAAAATGGCGGGTCTGCTCGAAAATCGGTGTGCTGCCGTCGGGATAAGCATCCGGGGGTTGGCCATGCATGCGCAGGTCTTCGTTTAATTTAGTGAAATAGACCGCACTGCGCGCATGGTCGATAGTTTCAAAGCCAGTGCTGCGGTGCCGGAAAAACGCGGTCCCGTCGGTGCCTGCAGGAACAAGATAGTGGATCAGCGCGAGCCGTCCAGGCTGTAACGCATCGACGTGCGGTATCCTTTGTTCCAGCGTCAGCGCCGCCCGCGGGTCGGCGACAAGCGCATATGTCACATCGAGCACCGAAATCTTG
>JAYTAP010000034.1:0-55601 GCA_043737475.1 Sphingomonas sp. | reverse complement strand
TCGGCTTCCAATATCCGGTCGAAATCCCCGGCGTGTCGAACGAAGACGAGACACAGTGAGGTTGAGCACCACCGATGGGCCTCTCGTCTCCGCTCGAGGCGAACGGGCTGGGAGGAGTAAACGTCACCGAACCCTCGGTCACCTCATACCCAGGCCGCCCAGACAATACATAACCCAGCGTCGATTTCCCCGCGCCATTCGGCCCCATGATCGCATGGATCTCGCCCGCGTTTACGGTGAGCGAAAGGCCCTTGAGGATCGGCTTGTCGCCGACGGTGGCGTGAAGATTCATGATGCTAAGCATAGTTTTCCAGCGGAGCTAGCCCGAGCTTAACCGAAATCCAATCATCTGCTTCGGGTAGGCCAAGCACGAATTCTTCGAGAATTGGTTGAAACAACGGCCGGGCTGCGATTTCTTGACGAGCGAGATAAGAGTTCACCTCTGCCACCCGCTCCTCAGGCACGAAAAAGATCACCCCACACTCCCTTCAAGCGAAATCCCCAACAATTTCTGCGCCTCGACTGCGAATTCCATCGGCAGTTGCTGCAGCACTTCCTTGGCAAAGCCGTTGACGATCAGCGCCACGCTCTCCTCCGCCGACAGGCCGCGCTGCATTGCGTAGAAGAGCTGGTCGTCGCTGATCTTGCTGGTCGTGGCTTCGTGCTCGATCTGTGCGCTGGGGTTGCGGACTTCGATATAGGGGACGGTGTGCGCGCCGCTGCGCGAGCCCAGCAACAGCGAGTCGCACTGGGTGAAATTGCGCACCCCTTCCGCATTCGGTGCGACGCGCACGAGGCCGCGATAGGTGTTGTTGCTGTGGCCCGCACTGATGCCCTTGCTGACGATGGTCGAGCGCGAGCCCTTGCCATTGTGAATCATCTTGGTGCCGGTGTCGGCCTGCTGGTAATTGTTGGTCACCGCGACCGAGTAGAATTCGCCGACGCTGTTTTCGCCGTTGAGGACGCATGACGGGTATTTCCACGTGACCGCCGAACCCGTCTCGACCTGCGTCCAGCTGACTTTGCTGTTCCGCCCCTGGCACAAGGCGCGCTTGGTCACGAAATTGTAGATACCGCCCTTGCCTTCGGCATCGCCGGGGTACCAGTTCTGGACAGTCGAATATTTGATCTCGGCATCGTCGAGCGCGACGAGTTCGACACAGGCCGCATGCAGCTGGTTTTCATCGCGCATCGGCGCGGTGCAACCTTCGAGGTAGGACACATAGCTGCCCTTGTCGGCGATGATCAGCGTGCGCTCGAACTGGCCGGTGTTTTCCGCATTGATGCGGAAATAGGTGCTGAGTTCCATCGGGCAGCGTACGCCCTCGGGGATATAAACGAACGTTCCGTCGGAAAAGACCGCGCAGTTCAACGTCGCGAAATAATTGTCGTGCATCGGAATGATCTTGCCGAGCCATTTACGCACGAGATCAGGATATTCGCGGATTGCTTCGGAGATCGAGCGGAAGATGACGCCTGCGCGTTCGAGTTCGGCACGGAATGTCGTGGCGACCGACACCGAGTCAAACACCGCGTCGACGGCCACCCGCCGCGCGCCTTCGACGCCCGCGAGCACTTTCTGCTCCTCGATCGGAATACCCAGCTTTTCGTAAACGCGCAGGATTTCGGGATCGACCTCGTCGAGCGATCCCAGCTTCGGCTTCACCTTCGGCGCGGCGTAATAATAGGCGTCCTGATAATCGATCGGCGCGATGTCGAGCTTGGCCCAGTCGGGGGCTTCCATCGTCTGCCACATCCGGAACGCCTTCAGCCGCCAGTCGAGCATCCATTGTGGCTCGTCTTTTTTGGCTGAAATGAAGCGAACGGTATCTTCGGTCAGCCCCTTGGGCGCGAAATCGGTCTCGATGTCCGACGACCAGCCATGCTCGTAATCGGCGACCTGCTCGGCGGCGGCATATGCTTCAAGATTACGCGATGCCATTCAACGTGCCTCTGATAATGTGGTAAGACTGACGCTGGCGAGCGCACCGCGGACGGCGCCGTTTACGACGCCCCAATGCGGTTTGACCGCGCAATGATGGTCGAGTGCGCACTCGTCGCGCGATTCATCGACACAGGTCGTCATTGCAATCGGCCCTTCGACAGCTTCGATGATGTCAGCAAGGCTGATGCACGATGCCGGGCGTGTCAGTTTGAAGCCGCCGCCGGTCCCGCGCAGCGACGACAGCAATCCGGCCTGCGCCAGTCGCTGCATCAGCTTTTGCGCCGTCGGTAGGGGAACATGCGTTTCATTGGCCAGCAACGTCGCGGACAATCGCGCACCGCACCCGTGACGCGCAGCAGCACTCATCATGACGACGGCATAATCAGCAAGACTGGAAAGTCGCATCTGACCTTAATCGGACTGAATCGGTCGGATTACAAGGCTGCTTAAGTTTTTGTGATCAACGGCGAGAGGCCGATCACCTCGGTGCGCTTCAGCGTCAGCGTTGCTAGCGTCGGCAGATCATCGGTGATCGTCTTTGGCGTGACCCCTGTGAAATGTTTAATCTCGCGGATAAAATGTGACTGATCGTAAAATCCGTGGTCGATCAGTTCCTGCGCCCCGGCTTCATGTTTGGCGAGCATGATTGCTGCCCGAAGTGCCCGATATTTGCGTGCTAGCAGCTTTGGCGGTGACCCGTAGATCGCCTTGCAATTGCGTTCGACCTGACGGCGCGAAAGGCCGGTGGCGGCGACAAGCGTATCGACACGCGGCGACGGTGTATCGGCCAGCCAATCGTCGACGATCCGCGCGAAATCGAAAGCGGCACTGTGGCCGCGTTCGATGAGCTGGCGGGCAAGGCGGCTGCCGATCGTGACTTTTTCCTGCAGAGTCGTTGTTGCGCGCATTTCATCGAGTGCTTTATACAGCCCCTTGCCGAACAGGTCCGTCGCATCGATCACGCGGTTGACGAGCAGCGACGCCTCGAAATCCAGCAAGCTGCTCCATCCCGCGGGCAGGAGCCCGGCGCCGAACGTGTGCACCGGGCCGACGACGCGCACGCGTGTCGGCCCTGTTGTCGGCCCTATGATCTGTATATCGGGTGCGGCCTGAACGGTGCCATCGGCAAAACTATAGGTGGCGTCGCTGCCACTGAGCTGAAAACGGACTTGCGCCAGATCGGCGCGCTCGACATCTTCGAAAACAGGGACGTCAGCTTTGAACTCGTAAAACACCGAAAGGTGCTTGCGCAGCGACTCATCTGCAGCCGCGTAGTCAAGCGTGATGGCTGACATCGTTAAAAATGCGCCCCGATTATCCTTATGCATATTATATAGCCACAAAAGGCCGATAAAGAAAAGCGGCCCGGCGCAGTTTCCCGCGCCGAGCCGTAAGTGAAAAGGTTTCCCGAACTTTCGTCCGGGAGCCCTTCGGGTCGCTCAAGTCTGCTACGCCCCCTCGTCCGAGTCGTATTGGACAAAATCGACATTAACCTCCTTTTGTTGCCGCATTTTTTGTCACTGCTTTGACGCGTCGGCAGGACGCTGTTAGCCGCAACCGATGCTCTATGGCTTCGCCCGTCCGGCGCTGTTCGGACTCAATCCCGAAATGGCACATCGTGCGACGATTTCGATGCTACGTTGCGTGCCCTTTGGCCAGGCTCGATATCCGCAATCCCTGGCAAATAGCGTGGCTGGCATCCAGTTTCCCTCACCCGTCGGCCTTGCCGCAGGGTTCGACAAGGATGGCGAAGTCCCCGATGCCATGCTTCGGCTGGGTTTCGGCTTCGTCGAGATAGGCACGCTGACGCCGCGGCCACAGGAGGGCAATCCAAAGCCGCGCCTGTTCCGACTGGTCGAGGATGCGGGCGTCATCAACCGCATGGGTTTCAACAATCGCGGGGCTGCAGCGGCGCTTGCCCGGTTGCAGCGTCGTCGGCGCAAAGGCATCGTCGGCGTAAATGTCGGTGCGAATAAAGACGCAACCGATCGGGTTGCGGATTATGTCGCGGGCGTGCGCATGATGTCGCCCGTTGCCGACTATATCACGATCAATGTCAGCTCGCCGAACACCCCGGGTCTGCGCGGGTTGCAGGATAAAAGCGCTCTGGATGAGCTGCTTGCTGCTGTGATCGCCGTGCGCACCGTGCCGATCTTTTTGAAAGTCGCGCCTGATCTGGACGTGGCGGCGATCGACGATGTGGTTGACGTGTCGATACGTCGGGGCGTGGATGCGTTGATTGTCGGGAACACGACGATATCGCGGCCGGTCCTGCGATCGCGGTGGAAGGCGGAAAGCGGAGGGCTCTCGGGTGCCCCGCTCAAAGCGTTGGCAATGGCCAAACTTCGCGCATTTCGCGCGGCAACAAACGGAAAAATGACCCTGATCGCAGCAGGAGGGATCGATGATGTCGACGAAGCGTATGCGCGTATCAGGGCAGGGGCATCGCTGGTCCAGATCTACTCGGCGCTCGTCTACCATGGACCGGGTCTGGCGAAATCGATCACAGATGGCCTCGCCCGGCGACTCGCACGTGACGGCTTTGCGCGTATCGCCGATGCTGTAGGGGTGGACGCGGTTTAGCTTTGCGGCCTACTGTCTTGTCCATGGTCCGACTATTCATCGCGTTTATCGCATTCATTCTCCCCGTTTCCGCTTTTGCCGCCGGGGGCGTGGTATCGTCTGCCGATCCCAGGGCAACGGCGGCAGGGCAGGAAATTCTTCGTGCAGGCGGCAGTGCGGCCGATGCGGCCATGGCAATGATGCTAGCGCTGACTGTGGTCGAACCCCAGTCGTCGGGCATCGGCGGTGGCGGCTTCATTCTTTATCACGACGCCAAGACCGGCAAGATCGCGACGATCAACGGTCGCGAGAAAGCACCGGCTTCGGCACGGGCCGATCAGTTCATGACGGATGGCAAGCCCACGGGCTATATGAAAGCGTTTCCCGGCGGGCTGTCGACCGGGGTTCCCGGCAACATCCGTCTGATGGCGCGGACGCACCAGCGGTGGGGCAAATTGCCTTGGGCAAAGCTGTTCGATCCCGCGATTCGCCTTGCCGAATCGTTCGAAATCAATCGGTCCTTGGCGGGTGCGCTGCAGCAGCTTGCCCCGATCTGGAAGGACTTCCCGGCGACACAGGCGCTCTACTGGCAGGACGGCAAACCCAAAACAGCGGGCATGATCCAGCGCAATCCGGCATTGGCCGCGCTGCTGCGCAAAGTGGCATCGGATGGTCCTGACGCATTCTACACTGGTGCCGAGGGTCAGGCGATTGTCGACGCGGTCTCCGGCTCCGCACGCAACCCGACAGCACTGACCATGGCCGATCTGGCTGCGTATCAGACACAGGACAAGGATGCCGTCTGCGCCCCGTATCGCCAGTTCAAGGTCTGCGGCATGGGGCCGCCGTCTTCGGGTGCCACGACAGTGCTGCAGATGCTCGGCACGATCGAACGCTTCAATATGAAAAAACTCGGCAAGGATTCGCCGGTCGCGTGGCATGTTATCGGCGAGGCAATGCAACTGGCCTATGCCGACCGCGAGAAATATCTCGGCGACCCCGATTTCGTAGCTGTGCCTGTCGTCGGCATGCTCGACCGGCGCTATCTGAAAAGCCGGTCGGCCCTGATTTCGCTGACCACTTCGCTTTCCAAATATGAAGCAGGAACGCCGCCGGGGGCACAGCCGCGCACGGCAGGCATATCTTCCGAAGTGCCCGCAACGACGCATTTTGTCGCGGCTGACAGCGCGGGCAATGTTGCCTCGATGACATCGACGATCGAAGGCCCGTTTGGCAGTCAGCTTGTCGCAAATGGGTATTTCCTCAACAACGAACTGACGGATTTTACGTTCATGCCGGTCAAGAACGGTGCGCCGGTTGCCAATGCCGTTGCGCCGGGCAAACGCCCGCTTTCGTCGATGTCGCCGACGATCGTCTATGACCGCAAGGGCCGCGTCGTGCTCGCGGTCGGTTCGGCTGGCGGCAAGCGGATCATTATGCACGTCATGAAATCGCTGGTCGGCTATATGGACTGGGGTCAGAGCGCGCAGGAGGCGATTGCGCTTCCGAACATTTATTTCGCCGGACCCGCTTTGCTGGTGGAAAAAGGGACTATGCTCGGCGCCATGCAGCGCGAGCTGGCAGCACTGGGGCAAATGGTCGTTGTCACCGACATTGGATCGAAGCTCAATGCCGTCGAGCGGACACCGAAAGGGTGGCGCGGTGCTGCTGATCCGCGCAGTCCAGGCGATGCCCTAAGCGAATAACCGTAACCCGAAAACGGGTGCGGGCGACAGGAGAGACAATGCGGCAGTTCGAACATTTTCCCAATCTCGTGACGATGTTTTTCATGCGCGCGTCCGAATTTGGCGATGCGCCATTTCTTTGGCACCGTGACGGGAAACGCTGGGCGGTGCGCAGCTGGAAGGAAACTGCGCTGCAGGTTTCCGCATTGGCCGCAGCGCTGAAACGACTGGGGATCGCCCGTGGTGACCGTGTGATGCTGGTCAGCGAAAACCGCCCCGAATGGTGTATTGCCGATCTGGCGATCATGGCGGCCGGTGCGATCACCGTGCCAACCTACACGACGAACACCGAACGCGATCACAGCCATATCCTGCAGGATTCGGGTGCGAAAGCTGTCGTCGTTTCGACGGCCAAGCTGGCGCGCACGCTGATGCCTGCCGTAATCCGCTCGACCAATTGCAAGACCGTGATCGGCATCGAGGATCTTAAAATCGGCCAGTCGGGTGATGTCGCGTTTCACGATTGGGCAGCGATGTTATCGGTAGAGATGGCGGACCCGGCCGCAACGGCAGCGGGCGCAGATTTCGTGCGGACGGATACCGCCTGCATCATCTACACTAGCGGAACCGGCGGTAGCCCTCGCGGCGTGAAACAGCATCACGGGATGATCCTTCATAATGTCGAAGGCTGCATGGACATATTCATTCACGATTTCGGTTGGGGCGACGAGGTATTCCTGTCGTTTCTGCCGCTCAGCCATGCCTATGAGCATTCGGCCGGGCAGTATCTGCCGATCGGTCTCGGCGCACAGATCTATTATTCCGAAGGACTCGAAAAGCTTGCTGCCAATATCGAGGAAGTGCGCCCGACTGTCATGGTTGTTGTGCCGCGCCTGTTCGAAGTGCTCCGTGCACGCATTCTGAAGACGATTGAAAAACAGGGCGGCATGGGGCCGAGGTTGCTCCGTCGTGCGCTCTCAATCGGTGCCAAGGATCTGGGCAAGGGCATACCGTTCTGGGATCGCCCGGTCGATTTTTTCATCAAGCGCACGCTGCGTCCAGCCGTTCAGAAGAAATTTGGCGGTCGCATGAAAGCACTTGTTGCGGGCGGGGCGCCGCTCAATCCCGACATCGGCTTGTTTTTTCATGCGCTCGGCCTGCCGCTAATGCAGGGCTATGGCCAGACCGAGTCAGGGCCGGTTATTTCGTGCAATCGCCCGCGTGCCGGCATCAAGATGGATACCGTCGGTCCCCCGCTGATCAATACCGAAGTCAAGATTGCAGAAGATGGCGAGATTCTCGTGCGCGGCGAACTCGTCATGCAGGGTTATTGGAACAATGACGCGGAAAGCGCGCGCGTCCTTGTCCGCGCGGCGGATGCCACTCCCGACGAAGGCGTCTGGCTGCATACCGGTGACGTCGGCCATCTCGATGACAAGGGCCGGATCAAGATTACCGATCGCAAAAAGGACCTGATCGTCAACGACAAGGGCGACAATGTCGCACCGCAAAAGATCGAAGGGATGCTGACGTTACAGCCCGAGATCATTCAGGCGATGGTGGTCGGCGACAAGCGGCCGCATCTCGTCGGACTTGTCGTCCCCGATCCCGAATGGCTGATGGAATGGGCCGTTGCCAATGACGAAAAGCCCGATTGCAAGCGACTTGCGGACAACCCGGCGTTCCAGCGCGCGCTGATGGGCGCCGTCGATCGCGTGAATGCAGAGCTATCAGTGACGGAAAAGGTCCGACGCATCGTGGTTACGCCCGATGCCTTTACCGTCGAGAACGAAATGCTGACACCGTCGATGAAAATCCGTCGCCACAAAATCCGCGACGTCTATGGCATGCGTCTCGACGCGCTATATTAAATTTCAGCTTTTGGGTTTGGTGTAAGGCGTGAATCCGCGGATTGCGCACGCGCCGGCCGTAAAACCGCCCGTGCGTTCGACCTGCCGGACGATGTCACCCTTGCACAATTGCGATCCAAACACATTTTGCACCAGAATATAGTCGTTGTGCCCGCGCGACGATCCGCAGCCCGGTGCGTCGGCAACGTAATATGTCGCACGGCCCGTGCGATACAGGATCGCATCGCGATAGATTTCGTTGCCGGTCGCCTGATCGAGCCGGATGCAATTCTGTGACTTGCCGGCAACGCGGCCCTCGAGCGCAACGGTCAGCTGGGGGTCAGGGCCCTGCGCGGTTTCGGCAGTCGTAGCGCACCCGGTCAGCAGGGTCAGTGGCAGGATTATCCGGAACATCACGCTGTCTCCTATCCTCGAAAATTGTCTTTTGCTGCACGACGTTCGGCAAGTTCGGCAACGGTCGCGGCGCGCATGAACGGGTTCGTTGCCCGCTCCAGCCCGATCGTCGTCGGAACCGTGGCTTCACCGCGCAGCCGCGCTTGATCGACATCAGCCATACGCGCGATTAACGCAGCATTGCCGGGTTCGGCGGTCAGTGCGTAGCGACCATTGCTCTGCGTATATTCATGCGCACAATAAATGACGGTTTCGTCAGGCAGCGCTTCAAGTGTGCGCATGTTGGTGAACATCTGGTCGGCTGTCCCTTCGAACAAACGCCCGCATCCCATCGCGAACAGCGTATCGCCGACGAATGCAATCTGTTCATTGGCGAAATGAAACGCAATGTGCCCGGCAGTGTGCGCAGAGACGTCGAGAACCTGCGCCTTGGTCGCACCGAACTTGACGACATCACCACCGCGGACCAGCACATCGAGCGTCGGGATGCGCGTCGCTTCGGCAGCGGGTCCCGTAATCGTGCAGCCGGTCGCGGCCTTGATCGCGGCATTGCCGCCGGTGTGATCGGGATGCCAGTGTGTGTTCCAGATATGCGTGATCGTCCAGCCGAGTTCTGCCGCCTTTTCGAGAACGGGCTCTGCCACCGCAGGGTCGACAACCATCACGTCGCCCGATGTGCTTTCTCGGACGAGCCAGACATAATTATCGGACAAGACCGGAATGCGGACGACCTCAAGGCTCATGCTACCATTTCCCCGTATTCGCCATCGATGCCCATGGCTCCTGCGGCGGCAAACGGTCGCCTGCCTGAAGCAGTTCGATCGAGATATTGTCGGGGCTGCGCACGAACGCCATGTGCCCGTCGCGCGGCGGGCGGTTGATCGTGACGCCGCCGTCCATCAGCCGCTGGCAGCTTTCGTAGATATTCTCGACGCGATAGGCCAGATGACCGAAATTGCGGCCTTCGCCGTAACCCGCCTCGTCCCAGTTGTGCGTCAGTTCCACCTGCGCGTCGTCGTCGCCCGGTGCCGCAAGGAAAATGAGCGTGAAACGCCCCTGCTCGCTGTCATAGCGGCGAAGCTCCTTCAGGCCGAGCAGATCAAAGAAGGTAACGGTGGCTTGCGGGTCCGACACGCGGATCATGGTGTGGAGATATTTCATTCTCCGCATATAGGCCTAGTGCGGCAGTCTCGCCAGCGACTCTGTGGCTGATTTCGCTGATAGACTATTCGGTGCCAGCGCAATCGCCGCTTCCCATGCCGTCCGCGCTGCATCGTCGCGGCCCGAGAGCACGGCAATATTGCCAGCCTCAAGTGCCACCGACGCATCATCGGGGGATCGCTTGGCCGCTTCCTCGATATCGCGCTGCGCCCGCGGGAGGTCGTTCATCTTGCGCGCCAGCGTCGCCGACAATAGCCAGCCGAGCGGATCGGCCGCCACAAGCTTGGTCGCCAGATCGAGATCGCTCCTTGCACCGTTTATGTCGCCCAGCGCAGCCCGCGCTCGTGCCCGGTCGAGATGCGCTTCACCCAGTGCTTCGCCGGTCATTTGTCCACGCGCCAAAGCGGCGTCGAAATATCGCGACGCGGTCGCCGGGTCATTGCCCGCCAGAGCGGCATTCCCTGCTTGAGCCAACAAAAGAGATGCGCGACCATCGGCTTTGGTATCGGCCTCGCGCGCTGCCGCTTCGAACGCGGCTGCGGCAGGCATCCAGCGCTTTTGCGTAACATAGGCCAGCCCCTCACATTGCCGCGCAAGAACGCCGCCGCCCGCTATGCGCCACGCGCCCGCTTCGGCCAGCGCGCGCGGCGGATCGCTTTCGGCAAGGAACGTGCAAGCGTCGAAACGCGATGGTTCGGCAGCGAGAAGCAGAAGTGCGATCAAGAATTTTCCAACAACTGTTCAACTGTCGCAATCAGCAAGGCTATATCTTGGTCCCGCGACAGGCGGTGATCCCCATCTTTGACCAGAATGACCTGCACGTCATCTGAACGCAGTCGCGCGGCAAGTTGCACCGAGACATCCCAAGGCACATCGGCATCGCATTGCCCATGCAGCAGGCGCACGGGGCACGAGATCGGGATTTGGCCGGTCAGCTGCCGGTTCGCTTCGCCAGATTGCCAGAACGGCGCAAACGTCGGCATGGGATCGCCATATCCCGACGCCTGCATAACCGAGCCGTCACGCGCGATCGATGACTTCTCTTTCGGTGTGTAGCCCCAATCGGTGAAATCAGGCGCGGCGGCAATACCAACCATGCCCTTAACCCGGTCGCCAAACGCGGGCCCGACGATCAACATCAGCCATCCGCCCATTGACGATCCGATCAGGACGACGGGCCCCTCAATCTGTCTGATTGCGAACAAGACATCATCGCGCCAGATATCGAGCGTGCCGTCCTCGAACCGCCCGCCACTCGCGCCGCAGCCTGAATAATCGAGGCGGAGCATCGCGCGACCTCGTGTTGCTGCCCAAGCTTCGAGTGCGAGTGCTTTGGTGCCCTGCATATCAGACATATAGCCGGGCAGGAAAACCAGTGTCGGACCCGTTCCTTGCAAATGTTCGACCGCGATGCGAACGCCGTCCGCCCGTATCAGATCATCCATTCGACCGTGTTCATCTCGGTCACGGCGTCGCGCTTGGCGGCCCGCTTTTCGACGAGGACCGCGTGAAGTTTGCGCACGGTATCGCTGCCCGACGTCTGGCAGACATTCGGGAAGAAGCCATGGAGGACTGCTTTGATTCCGCCTACGATCATCGTCGCGCCAAAGCCGGTCGCGACACCGAAATGCGCGCGATAGGTTTCGCCTACGGTCTTTGGGTGATCGAGGAAGATACGGTTGAACACGCTCACGGTCTCCTTAGCTGACGCCGCCGGGTTCGCCTTCGCGCGGGGCGGGATGTGCGGTGCCCAAGTGCGCGGACGGCGCGCGGGCGGTGTCGATGCTATCAAGAGGCTCCGGCTTGTCGAGCTGCCCTTCCCATTTTGCCACGACTGCCGTCGCCACGGCATTGCCAACGACATTGGTGCCCGTGCGGCCCATGTCGAGGAACTGATCAACCGCAAGGATCAGCACCAATCCGGCTTCGGGAAGCCCGAATTGCGCCATCGTTCCCGCAATGACGACGAGCGACGCGCGTGGCACGGCTGCCATGCCTTTCGACGTCAGCATCAGCGTCAGCAGCATCGTTGCCTGCTGCGCGAACGTCAGTTCGATCCCGTAAAGCTGCGCAATGAAGATAGACGCGAACGTCATGTACATCATCGAGCCGTCGAGATTGAACGAGTAACCGAGCGGGAGCACGAAGCTCGAAATGCGGTTCGGCACGCCGAACTTGTCGAGCGCCTCCAGCGTGCGCGGATAGGCCGCTTCGGACGATGCGGTCGAAAAGGCGAGCAGGATCGGATCGCGGATATAACGGATAAGCTGACCGATGCGCGGCCCGATCACGAGGAATCCTGCAAAAATAAGCAGCAGCCACAGCACGCCGAGCCCGAGATAGAAACTGCCGATGAACTTGCCGAACGTCAGCAGGATCTCCAGACCGTTGACCGAGATTGCCTTGGCCATTGCAGCGAACACAGCGAGCGGCGAGACGCGCATCACATAGTTGGTGACGACCAGCATCACTTCGACCAGCGCATCGACACCTTTGACGATTGCCGCGCCTTTTTCGCCGACTGCCGTTAGCGCGACGCCGAAGAAGACCGAAAAAATGACGATCTGGAGCATTGTCGTATTCGCCATGGCTTCGAAAATTGATTTGGGGACCATTTCGGTAATCGTCTGGAACATGTCGGCATGCTTGGCATCGATACCCGAACTGCCCATGGCTTTGGCGAGGTCGAGACCGGAATCGACGCCGGGCTGGAGCGTATTGACGAGGATCATCCCCAGCGACAGCGACACGACCGTCGCACCCAGGAACCATGTGATCGTCTTTGCGCCCACGCGACCGAGCGATGCCGTATCGCCCATGTGGACAATGCCTGCGACCAGTGTTGCAAACACCAATGGCGCCACGATCATCTTGATCAGCCGCAGGAAGATGTCGGTGATCATCTTGAAATATTTATTGGCTTCGGTGATCGCGTCGGCCGAAAGGCCCGCGTGCATGACCGCGCCGACGATGATCCCGAGCACGAGGCCGATCATGATGTAGAGTGTCAGCTTCTTGGCCATGTGCGCTCCCTTTCGATCATCCTAGCCGGACCAGAAGGCTTTGCGCAAACAACGACAGCGTATCGTCGCGCGCACCCATCACAACGATGCGGTCGCCGGGCTCAGCAAGGGCGACAAGGCGATCGCCGCAATCGTCGCGGGCGGGGAGATATTCGGCCTGCGCGCCGATCATCGCGACAAGAGCATCCGCGCCGACGCTGCGGTCGACCGTGCCGCCGAAATATGCCGGATCGCTGATGAACACACGGTCGTCGGGCTGCATGTTGGCGATGAAACTATTGGCAAGCTCGCGGCCCATTTGCTTCAAAGGGCCATAGCCGTGCGGCTGGAAATAGATCAGCAGGCGTCCGGGGAAGGCATGCAATGCCGACAATGTCGCAGCGATCTTGTCGGGATTATGCCCGAAATCATCGATCACGGTTATGCCGTTCTCTGCGCCGACTGTTTCCATGCGGCGTTTGAGGCCGGTGAAGGTCGCAAGGGCGGCGGCGGCATGATGTTCCAATATGCCCACCGACATTACCGCAGCTATTGCGGCGAGTGCATTCGAGACATTATGACGTCCCGGGACAGCGATGTGCACGTCAATGCTTGCGACTTTGAAATCGACGCCGTCGGGGTGCTCAACGATGTCCGTGGCTCGAAATTTCGCTGACGAGGAGATGCCGAACGTCATTGCGTCGGTTGGTGCAAGCGCCAATGCTTCGGGGTTATCTGCGTTGACGACGCAATTGTCGGTGCGTCCGAGGAAATCGCCGAATAATGTCCGCAATTCTTCCATCGATTTATGATCGACTGCGACATTGTTCAGCACCGCAACCGTCGGATTATAAAGCGCAATCGATCCGTCGCTTTCATCGACTTCGCTGACAAAGACCTCGCCGGATCCGACCCGCGATCCGCTGCCGTAATTTTTCATCACGGCACCGTTCATGATCGTGGGGTCGTGCCCTGCTTGATCGAGAATCCAGCCGATCATGCCGGTCACCGTCGATTTGCCGCTTGTCCCACCGACAGCGATGGTGACTGGTGCGGCATTGAATAACTCGGCAAGCAGTTCGGCTCGGGTCATGCGCGCACAGCCGAATTCGGTCGCACGGACAATATCGGGCACACTTGCTTCGACGGCCGCGGATGCGACGACGATCTGATCTGCCGACCTGATCCCGCTGCCGTCCTGCGCGTGCAGACCGATGCCCTGCGCCGCCAGCGTTTCGAACTTCGCGCCGAGGCGGCCCTGATCGAGCGAGCGGTCCGATCCTGCAACGGTGCATCCCTGTGCCGCAACGATTTCGGCAAGCGGCAGCATTCCCGAACCGCCGATCCCCACAAAGAAATAGGCTTTTGTCATGCGCACGCTATCATCAATTCGTCAGAGGGGAGCAAGCCGTGAAGATCGCCGTTGTCGCACCAGCCAATCCGCTTCCCGCTGATGTGCCACAGAAGATAATCACGCTTGCTCGCGACCGATTTGGGGACGAGGCTCCCGAAATCACATTCCATCCGCAATGCTTCCAGTCTGGCGGACATTTCGCCGGAACCGATCAAATGCGTGAAAACGCCCTGGTCGAGGTTGCCAATGATTCCGCTATCGATGCGGTGTGGTTCGCGCGGGGCGGCTACGGGTCCAATCGTATCGCCGAGCAGGCGATATCCCGGATGGGCCCGGCAGCGGCAAAAAAACCATATCTGGGCTATAGCGATAACGGGTTTATCCTTGCCGGGCTGCTGGCAAAAGGGATCGGTCAGCCGGTCCACGCCCCGATGCCGAGCGACATCAATCGGCCCGGCGGCGAGGCTGCCGTGGCGCGCAGCCTCGAATGGCTTGTGCATCGCAGCGATCCGAGCAGCGGGAAATATGCAGCGTTTAATCTGATGGTGTTTTGCCAGCTTTTGGGAACGCCGCTTCAGCCCGACTTAACGGAGCGCGTCCTGATGATCGAAGAAGTCGACGAGCCGCTTTATGCCATCGACCGCTGTTTTTTTCAGGTTACGTCGAACCCCGGCGTCCGCAAGGCGGCCGGGATCATGCTGGGGCGCTGCGCCCCGGTCACGCCGAACAAGCCTGATTTCGGCATGGACGAGGAAGCAATTGCAAAACATTGGTGCGCCGTTTCGGGCATTCCCTATCTCGGCCGTGCCGATATCGGGCATGATGCTGACAACAAGGTCGTGCCGTTCGGTTGACCTTTTGCCTCGCCGCACGGCATAGGCGCGACCATGTCGATCATGCTCAAAATCGCTCTACCCGATGGCTCGGTGCGCGAAGTGCCGCGGGGCACGACGCCTGCCGATATTGCGGCAAGCATTGGTCCCGGCCTTGCCAAAGCCGCCATTGCCGCGCGGGTGGACGGGGAACTGCGCGACATCATGCGGCCTTTGGATGGCGATGCCAGCCTTGCACTGGTGACCACGCGCGACGAAGCCGAGGCGCTCGAACTGGCGCGACACGACTTTGCCCATGTCCTTGCTGAAGCCGTGCAGAATTTGTTTCCTGCGACGCAGATCACGTTCGGCCCGTCGACCGACGATGGCTTTTATTATGATTTTGCCCCCAAAGATCGGCCGTTTACCGAAGAAGACCTGCCGGCGATCGAAGCCGAAATGCGGGCAATCATCGGGCGCGACGAAAAGCTGGTACGCGAAGTGTGGTCGCGTGCCGATCTGATCGCGAAATGGCAGGCCGAAGGCGAGACGTTCAAGGCCGAGTGGGCCGCCGAACTTCCCGAAGGCGAAGAGTTGACGGTGTATCGCTCGGGCAAATGGCTCGACATGTGTCGCGGCCCGCATCTCGCATCGACCGGAAAGCTCGACCCACAGGCGTTTAAACTGACGCGCATGTCGGGCGCTTACTGGCGCGGCGATCAGAACAACGCGATGCTGAGCCGGATTTACGGCACCGGTTGGTTGAACAAGAAACAGCTCGATGCGCACCTTGTCCGGCTCGAGGAAGCGGCTAAGCGCGATCACAGGCGCATCGGTCAGGACATGGACTTGTTCCATCTTCAGCAGGAAGCGCATGGCAGCGTCTTTTGGCATCCAAAGGGTTACATGATCTGGCGCGCGCTCGAGGCTTACATGCGCCGCGCGGTCGATGGCAGCGGCTACAAGGAAGTAAAAACGCCGCAGCTGATGGATGCCAGACAATGGGAAGCGTCGGGCCACTGGGGCAAATACCGCGAAAATATGTTCGTGGTGCCTGACGAAATCCCGAGCGGTGAGGACGATGCGCCGGTGCTGTCGGGCAAAGCCGATCTGATGGCGATCAAGCCGATGAATTGTCCGGCACATGTCCTGATTTTCCGGCAGGGGATCAAATCCTATCGCGATTTGCCGTTGCGATTTTACGAAAATGGGTGCTGCCACCGCAACGAGCCGCATGGCGCGCTCCACGGCCTGATGCGCGTGCGGCAATTTACGCAAGACGATGCGCATATTTTCTGCCGTGAGGACCAGATCGTCGAGGAAGCGCGCGCTTTCTGCGAATTGGCCGACCGGCTCTACAAGCATTTCGGCTTTACTTACGCCGTCAAGCTGGCGCTGCGCCCCGACAAGCGCTTCGGCTCAGACGCTGATTGGGACAAGGCCGAAGCCGAACTGCGCGAAGCCGTGGTCCGCGCCGGGATGGCGAATGCCGACTACGGCTGGGAGGAGTTGCCGGGCGAAGGGGCGTTTTACGCACCAAAGCTCGAATGGCACCTGACCGATGCGATCGGCCGGACATGGCAAGTCGGCACGCTTCAGTCCGACCGCGTTTTGCCCGAACGGCTCGAGGCAAGCTATGTCGGTGAGGATGGGGCGAAGCATCGTCCCGTGATGCTACATCGCGCGATTTTTGGATCATATGAGCGCTTCATCGGTATTCTTATCGAACATTATGCCGGCAAGTTTCCGCTCTGGCTCGCGCCTGTGCAGGCTGTCGTCGCGACGATCGTGTCCGATGCGGACAGTTACGCTAACGACGTCGTCGCAAAACTCGTTGCCGCCGGCATTCGCGTCGACAGCGACACGCGCAACGAAAAGATCAATTACAAAGTCCGCGAACATTCGTTGGCCAAGGTGCCATATCTGCTCGTCGTCGGGATGCGCGAAGCCGAAGAAGGCAAAGTCGCGATCCGGACACTCGGGTCGGACGGGCAACGCGTCATGCTGCTCGATGAAGCGATTGCCATGCTTGTCGACGAAGCGCTGCCACCAGACCTCAAGTGACACCCGCTTGCCACAGCGGAACCGAATTCGCGCAAGCAGGCTTTCGCAATACGATCATATCCCCTAAATCATTTTTACAGAAACAACGACGACAGGAGTCCCGATTATAGCACCGCCCACGATACGCCGCCCGCTCGGGGGCGCGCCAATGCCGAACAATGGCCCCCGCTTCAACGAATTTATCGTCTCGCCCAAAGTGCGCGTGATTGACGAAAATGGCGAAAACCTGGGCGTGATGCTGACGCGCGAAGCGATGGAGCAAGCGCGCGAACTTGGCCTTGATCTGGTCGAAGTCTCGCCGAACGCCGATCCGCCGGTTGCGAAATATCTCGACGTCGGCAAGTTCAAATACGAAGCCCAGAAAAAAGCCAACATCGCGCGCAAGTCACAAAAGACGCAGGAGATCAAAGAGATCAAGATGCGTCCGAATATCGACGATCATGACTACAACACGAAAATGAAAAAGATTTTCGAGTTCATCGGTGAAGGCGATAAGGTCAAAGTGACGCTGCGTTTCCGTGGTCGCGAACTGGCGCATGGCCAGCTTGGCATGGTTTTGCTGCAACGCGTGCAGGCCGACACTGTCGAAACTGCCAAGGTCGAAGCCTATCCGCGTATGGAAGGCCGCCAGATGCTGATGGTGCTATCGCCGAAATAACAAGCTTCCGTAACGGAAGCCTTTGTACGCCGTTGTCACACTGTTGCAAAAAAGCCGCGACGCCGCTGGAAAGTGGCGCGACACTGCCGCACGTGCTGGCGACGGCGCGTCGATCGCGGTATCACCGCAGGTAATCGGAAAACATGTCCGACGCCTGAGGAGAGAATGATGCCCAAATTTCGCTTGATGCTGTCGGCTGCGCCCGCAATTCTGGCCTGTGCTTTTGTTGCGCCGGCCTACGCACAGGAAACACCTGCGCCGCAGGACGCGCAGAGCACCGACGAAGCTGCAACAGGCGATATCATCGTCACCGCGACACGCCGTTCGGAAGCGTTGTCTGACATCCCGCTTGCTGTTTCTGCCGTCACGGCGGCAAGTCTGGCAAATTCGGGTGCAAGCGATATCCGCGCGCTCAACCAGCTTTCGCCATCGCTACTCGTGTCCTCGACATCATCCGAAGCAGCGGCTGGCGGGGCGCGTATTCGCGGGATTGGCACCGTGGGGGACAATCCTGGCCTTGAAAGCTCGGTCGCAACTTTTGTCGACGGCGTTTACCGCAACCGCGCCGGCGTCGGCCTGTCCGAACTTGGCGCGATCGACCGGATCGAAGTGTTGCGTGGCCCGCAGGGCACGCTTTTCGGCCGCAACGCATCGGCTGGTTTGATTTCGGTCATTACCGCAAAGCCGTCATTCAATTTCGGTGCAACTGGCGAAGCGACTTATGGTAATTTCGAAACGATCCGCGTCGGCGGCGGTGTCACCGGACCGCTCAGCGAAACGATTGCTGCGCGCGTCGACGGCATCTATTTCAAGCGCGACGGCTTTCTGAAGGATGTTATTTCGGGTCGCCGGATCAACAATCGGGACCGCTGGTTGGTTCGCGGCCAGTTGCTGTTTCAGCCCAATGACGATCTATCGGTCCGCATCATCGGCGACTATGCCGACCGCAAGGAGGAATGCTGCGGCGCGGCCTATCTGCCTTCGCAGAACGTGTCGCGCGCAGTGGACGGCAGCCTTGTCTACAGCCGCAATTCAATTGCCGGCATCGAGCGTGCGCTTGGCGGCATCATCAGCGACGACACGTTCAAGCGCGAAACATCGATCACGCCGGGCTTCGGCTATCGCGGCGACGTCAAGGACTGGGGCGTATCGGGTGAACTCAACTACAGCTTCGGTGAGACGAACCTGACTTCGATCACGGCCTATCGCGACTGGAAGCTGGCACGCGGTCAGGATGCCGACTTCAACAATCTCGACATTCTTCGCCGCCCCGGCACCGATGCAAATGCGCAGCGTCAGAGCTTCCAGACGTTTACGCAGGAATTGCGTCTTCAGGGGACGGCGTTCGACGAGAAACTCGACTGGCTGGTCGGCGGTTATTTCGCGAACGAAAAGTTGAAGCTGCGCGACAATCTTTCGTACGGTGCCGACTATGAGCGTTATGCAAATTGCCTGCTGATCGCTGGCGTGTTGCCGGCTGCGGTTGCGCCGTCGCCGACAGGCTGCATCAATGTGCCTGTGGTTTCGGCCACGATTGCCGGTTTGAACTTGCTACCAATTGGTGATCCGCGCCGTGCAAGCATTCCTGTTCTCGGTGCGCTGATTGCCAATCCGGCCCGTCCTGGTTTTGGCTCGATCGCCGCAGCGATCGGCCAACCGGCGCTTACGCTGAATGGTATCGCGCTCGACGACAATTTCGAACAGACCAGTCGCAATTTTGCGGTGTTCACGCATAATGTTATTCGGTTCAACGATATGATCAGTCTGACACTGGGTGCGCGTTATACGAACGAGCGCAAGACGTTGAATGCATCGTTCCGTGACAATAATACTTTCTGCGCTGCGGTTCGCGCGTCGCCGCTGGCGGGCTTTGCGGCTCTCCCCTGCGTGATCCCCAACGTGCCAGGCGGCAGCTACACACAGAATGGCGCACGCAAGAGCGAAGACAAGATCACGGGAACGGCTGTGCTCAGCATCAAGCCGGTCGATGATCTCCTTGTCTATGCGAGCTTTTCGCGTGGTTATAAGGCTGGCGGGTTCAACCTCGACCGTTCGGGGCTGACTTATGGGGCCCCCAACACCAACCAACTGACCTTCGAACCTGAAATCGTCAATTCGTTCGAATTCGGTTACAAGCTCAACAAGCCGGGCTTCGATCTGAATATTGCAGCATTCTATCAGCGGTTCGGCGGGTTCCAGTTGAATACGTTTAACGGCGTCAACTTCATCGTCGTCAACGTCGATCAGTGCAAAACGTCGCTCAACGGCGCAGACCGGGATCTGAGTAACGCCACAGGCGCCTGCACGACCGGCACGAAAGCGGGCGTTACGTCCAAGGGTCTCGAAATCGAAGCTTTCCTGCGCCCCGTCCGCAACGTCGCTGTCAACATTGGGCTGACCTATACCAACACCCGCTATGCCAACAATTTGGTCGGCGTGAATGGCACTGCATTTCCCGGCGCATTGTTCCAGCTGCCCGGGCGTCGGCTGTCCAACAGCTCCGAATATGTCGCAACCAGCTCGTTCACGTGGACGCCGCCGATTGGCAGCGGGGGGCTTTCGGGTCTCGTGTATGTCGATACGCGTTTGCAGAGTGACACGAACACAGGCTCCGATCTCGACATTGAGAAAGTTCAGGATGCTTTTGCGGTCACGAACGCCCGCATCGGGCTTCGTGGTGCCGAACAGAAATGGGCCCTCGAACTTTGGGCGCAGAATATTTTCAATGTGAACTATCAGCAGGTCACGTTCGACGCGCCGCTTCAGGGTGGGGGGTCGACCCGGCAGACGCAATTGGCGGGCACGACGGCCAATCAGTTGTTCGGTGCCTTTCTCGCCGAACCACGCACCTACGGCGTGACGGCGCGGTTCAAGTTCTAAGCGATCAGGCGGCGGCCTTTTCGGTCGCCGCCGCAATCCCTGTTGCCGCTTCGAGCAAGCGTTTCTCGAGCGCCCTAAGTCGCGCTGTCCCTTCGACTTTGCCGCCGATGAGATCGGTCACGTAAAACACGTCGACGGCACGCTCGCCATAGGTTGCGATATGCGCACTGTGGATCGTCGCCTTGGACTGAAACAGCGCGTAGGCAAGTGCCGCAAGCAGCGCGGGCCGATCGCGGGCATTGACTTCGATGACCGTATACCGGTTCGATGCCCTGTTATCGATAAGGACGTTGGGTTGTATCGCAAAGGCATCGGCGCGCGTGCGGGCAAGCGGTCGCGCCGCAAGCCGTTCGTCGATATGCGCGCGATTGGCAAGGCCGTCTTCGATCCCCTGCGCCAGCCGCTTCAGCCGCGCGGGCTCGTCGAACGGACGCCCGAAAGGATCCTGCACCAGGAAATTGTCGAGCGCCATGCCGTCGCGGGTGGTGTGGATGCGCGCATCGATGATGCTGGCCCCTGCCAGATGGATGGCGCCAGCTAACCGGTAAAACAGACCGGGATGATCGGCTGTATGGACCGTAACGAGCGTCGCGCCGCGAGCCGGATAGACTTCGGCGCTGATAGCCAGCGGCTTGTCGCCAGCATCGGATATGAGGTGCGCATTGCGCAAAAGAATATCGTCGGGCTCGGCAATCCAGTAGCTTTCGGGGAAGCGTCGCAGATATGTGGCGAAGCGCGCGGCATCCCAATCGAGCGACACCGCAAGCGCTTCGTGCTTGGCATCGATCTTTTCGCGACGGCCCGATTGCTTGTGCCCGAGGCGAAGCACCTCTTCGGCGGCTTCGTACAAATCACCAAGCAATTGCCGCTTCCACCCGTTCCACACGCCGGGGCCGACCGCGCGTATGTCAACGACTGTCAGCGCGAGCAGCAACCGGAGCCGTTCCGGCGACTGGACGGCTTCGACAAAATCCATGATCGTCTTGTAATCCGACAAGTCGCGTTTGAACGCTGTTGCCGACATCAGCAGATGCCGCCGAACGAGCCATGCCACCGTCTCTGTCTCTGCTGCTGTAAAACCAAAACGCGGGCACAGCTTGGTCGCGACGTCCGCGCCGAGCACCGAATGATCGCCACCGCGCCCTTTGGCGATGTCGTGCAGCAGCACTGACATATAGAGCACGCGGCGCGAAACGAGCTGGTTGACGATCGCAGTTGCCAGTGGATGATCGGATTTCAGGTCGCCTTTCTCGATCCGCGCCAGCAATCCGATCGCGCGAATGCTATGCTCGTCTACGGTATAATGGTGATACATATCGAACTGCATCTGAGCGACGACGCGGCCAAAATCAGGGACAAAACGCCCGAAAACTGTGGCTTCGTTCATCCAGCGCAGCACTGTTTCGGGGTCGCGCGGCGACGTTAGCACAGCCATGAACAACGCGTTGGCGCGGGGATCGCTGCGCACCTTTGCATCGATCAGCTTGGCGTCGCGGCTGGCCGCCCGCATGGCTTGCGGGTGAATCTCGAGACCATGTTCGTCGGCAGCTGCGAAAATCTCGATCATCCGCACCGGATCACTTCGGAACCAGTCGTCCGACGGCAGCGCCAGCCGTCCGCGATCGAGCACGAAGCCCGACAATTTGCGGGGGGATCGCATGAAACCGGCAAGTGCAAACCGCCGTCCCTTTGCGGCCATGCTGTCGTCGAGATGCGCAAGGAACACACCAGTGAGATCGCCGACATGTTTGGCCATCAGGAAATAATGCTGCATAAAGCGCTCGACAGCGGATCGGCCCGGCCGGTCGGCATAGCGCATCCGCCGCGCAATTTCGGGCTGGACATCGAAGGTCAGGCGATCTTCGGGGCGGCCGGTAACAATGTGCAGATGACAACGCACTGCCCAGAGGAAATTCTCCGCTTTTTGAAACTGGCGCAGTTCAGGCTCGGTCAGCAGCCCTTTGTCAACCAGCTCGGCAACGGTCTGGACACGATGCACATATTTGCCGATCCAGAACAGCGTGTGCAAATCGCGCAGGCCGCCTTTACCCTCTTTCAGATTAGGTTCGACGACATAGCGACTGTCGCCCATCCGCTTGTGCCGTGCATCGCGCTCGGCGAGCTTTTCGGTTACGAAAACCCGCGCTGTATTGGCGACAACTTCGGCCTGAAAGCGCGCCGATGCCTCGTCGTACAGCGGCTGATCGCCCCAGACATAGCGCGATTCGAGAAGCGCGGTCCGGATCGTCAGATCATCCTTTGCCATCCGAATCATTTCGTCGAGCGAGCGCGAGGAGTGACCGACTTTCAGACCCAGATCCCAAAGCGTATACAGCATCGACTCGATGACTTGTTCCGACCAAGCCGTCTGTTTCCACGGTGTCAGAAACGCAATGTCGACATCCGAAAACGGTGCCATTTCGCCGCGACCATAACCGCCGACTGCAAGCAGCGTCAGCCGCTCGGATGCTGTCGGATTTCCCAGTCTGTGCAGCCGCTGGGTGCTGAAGTCATAGGCCAGCCGTAAAATTTGGTCGGTCAGAAATGCCTGTGCCGACGCGGCGTCATTCCCGCGCTGTGGTGCTTCGGACAGGCGGCGGGCGATTTCGGCACGCCCGGCTTCGAGCGCAGGTTTGAGCAATGCGACGCTTTGCGCGCGCAGGTTCGTGCCCTCAATTGCGCTCAGCGCATCGGCCAGCATCCGCCGATCCACGATCGCGCGACGGTTGGCAATGGCTTCAAATCGCGATGACATCGGTTCTACTTAGGTGCCCTCGCCGTGTGCCGCCATGCTTTTCAATCGATAGAGCGCATCGAGCGCCTCGCGCGGGGTCAGCGCATCAGGGTGGATGGCATCGAGTTCGCTCCGCACAGGATCGGGGACGGCTTCCACGACCAGCGCGGCGAACAATGGCAGATCATCGAGTCCCGCTGCCAGCCCGCCAGTTGCGGCGCGTCCAGCCTCCAATTTTGACAAGACAGCTTTTGCACGGGCCAGCACGGCGGGCGTCATACCTGCCAACCGCGCCACGGCGATCCCGTAACTGCGGTCGGCCGGACCGTCGGCAAGTTCGTGCAGCAGAACGAGATCGCCTTTGTACTCACGCGCACGGACATGGTGGAGTGACAAGGCATCGAGCTTTTCCGCAAGTCGCGTCAGCTCGTGATAGTGCGTCGCGAACAGGCAGAGGCATTTGTTCACGTCATGCACGGCCTCGACCACCGCCCAGGCAATAGCAAGGCCATCATAAGTTGAGGTGCCCCGGCCGACTTCGTCGAGGATGACGAAACTGCGCTCGGTCGCCTGCGCGAGGATTGCAGCGGTCTCGACCATTTCGACCATGAACGTCGATCGCCCGCGGGCCAGATTGTCAGAGGCACCGACGCGGCTGAACAAGCGGTCGACAATACCCAGTGTCGCGCGCGTCGCAGGCACGTAACACCCCGCCTGGGCAAGCACGGCGATCAACGCATTCTGGCGCAGGAACGTCGATTTGCCGCCCATGTTCGGCCCGGTCACGAGCCACAACCGGTCACTTTCCGAAAGTGCGCAATCATTGGCAACGAAGCGGGCGCCGGATTTTGCGAGCGCAGCTTCGACGACCGGGTGCCGTCCCCCTGCAATTTCAAGGCAGGGATGATCGACGAGCGTGGGGCGACACCAGCCGCTTTCGATAGCGCGCTCGGCATTGGCGCTGGCCACATCAAGCCGAGCGAGTGCATCGGCTGTTGCGGCAATCGCGGGTGCTGACAGTGACGCCTGTGCGGTAAGATCCTCGAAATGCGCGGCTTCGGCAGCAAGTGCGTGTGCGCCTGACTGCGTCACTTTCAGCGCGACCTCGTGCAGTTCGGGCGCGTTGAACCGGACGACCGCGGCGAGCGTTTGCCGGTGCGTGAACCCTGACTCAGCCGTCATCAGCGGATCGGCAGCGCGCGCTGGCACCTCGACATGATAGCCAAGCACACCATTGTGGCGGATCTTGAGCGTTGCAATACCGGTGCTTGTGCGAAAACGCGTTTCAAGCGCGGCAATCTCGCGTCGTCCGTGCCCGCCGGTGTCACGCAGATCATCGAGCGCGGCATCATAATGCGGTGCGATGTATCCGCCGGAACTGGCATCGATCGGCGGGTTTTCGACAAGCGCGCGTTGCAACAAATCGATGAGCGCGCCGTGGCCGCCAAGGTGCGGTAGCAAATCCTGCAACAGCGCGGGCCGTTCGGGCGTGCGTTGCAGTGTCTCCCGCAAGTCCCATGCAGCGGCCAAGCCATCGCGCAGATTGCCGAGATCGCGCGGTGATCCGCGCCCCGCCGACAGTCTGGCGAGCGCGCGCGATATGTCTGGAATGCGTTTGAGCGTCTCACGCAGCATCGCACGCTGGCCGCTATCGCCTACCCAATGGCTGACCAGATCGAGACGGGCATCGACCAGGGCTTTGTCCATCAATGGCGCGGACAGATCCGCCGCGAGCATCCGTGCGCCAGCACTAGTGACCGTGCGGTCGATGCACTCGAGCAAGCTGCCGATACGCGTGCCGCCCGACGAAGCCGTCAGTTCAAGACTTTCACGCGTGGCGGCATCGATTGCCATGTGTGCAGACCGCGTCCGCCGCACTGGCGGTGAAAGGAACGGCACCGTGCCTTTGCCCGCATGGTTGAGATAAGCCAGCAATCCGCCCGCTGCCGCGAGTTCGGCGCGAGAAAACGCGCCGAAGCCATCCAGCGTGGCGACATTGTGAAGCGACTTAAGACGCGCTTCGCCTTTGGCCGAATCAAAGTCGCCACGCGGCCGATCATTCGCTGTCACCACCTCGGACGGGTTCAGCCGCGCCAGTTCGGCATCGAGTCCGCCCTCGCCGCCCTCGCACAGCTCGAACCGCCCGGTCGACACATCCGCCGCCGCCAAGCCGTAAACGCCGTTGACCTGTGCCACCGCAACCAGCCAGTTCGCTGCTTTGCCATCAAGTAAAACATCCTCGGTCAGCGTTCCCGCTGTCACCACGCGAACGATCGCGCGCGCTACGATCGATTTCCCGCCGCGCGCTTTGGCAACCGCAGGGGACTCAATCTGTTCGGCAATCGCGACGCGGTGACCGCTCTTGATCAGCCGCGCGAGATAAGCGTCCGCTGCGTGTACAGGCACGCCGCACATCGGCACTTTTTCGCCGTCATGTTCACCACGCGCGGTCAGCGCAATGTCGAGGCAGGCCGCAGCGGCGCGCGCGTCGTCGAAAAACAGCTCGAAGAAATCGCCCATCCGGTAAAACAGCAGGCAATCGGGTGCCTCTGCCTTGAGCGCATGATATTGCGCCATCATGGGTGTCGGTGTGCTGGCCATTGCGGGGTCGCTTACGCTACAGACCGGGCTGAATCGAGAGGGCAGGCATGAGCGACGAATCGAATATCCAGTTTTCGGACCGTGAAGCGCTGCTGTTCCATTCGGAAGGTCGCCCCGGCAAGCTGGAGATTGTCGCGACTAAACCGATGGCGACACAGCGCGATCTCTCGCTGGCCTATTCGCCCGGCGTGGCGGTGCCTGTGCTTGCCATCGCTGCGGACCCCGCGACCGCATATGATTACACGACCAAAGGTAATCTCGTTGCGGTGATTTCAAACGGGACAGCTATCCTCGGCCTCGGCAATCTGGGGGCGCTGGCGGCAAAACCAGTGATGGAAGGCAAGGCCGTGCTGTTCAAGCGCTTCGCCGACGTCGATTCGATCGACCTCGAAGTCGCCACCGAAGACACCGACAAGTTCATCGAAGCCGTCGCCCTGCTCGAACCGAGTTTCGGCGGGATCAATCTTGAGGACATCAAGGCGCCCGAATGCTTCATCATCGAACAAGCGCTGAAGGAGCGGATGAAAATCCCCGTCATGCACGATGACCAGCACGGGACGGCGATTATCACGGCGGCGGGCCTGATCAATGCCATGCACCTGACCGGGCGTGAAATGAAGGACGTCAAGATCGTCGTGAACGGTGCGGGTGCGGCGGCGATTGCCTGCACTGCGCTGATCAAGGCGATGGGCGTCCGCCACGACAATGTCATCATGTGCGATCGGTCGGGTGTGATCTATCAGGGCCGCGAAAAAGGCATGGACCAGTGGAAATCGGCGCATGCAGCAAAGACCGATGCGCGTACGCTCGAAGAAGCCTTGGACGGCGCAGACGTTTTTCTGGGGCTTTCGGCAAAGGACGCACTAACGCCAGCGTTCCTCACCAAAATGGCAAAAGAACCAATCATTTTCGCGATGGCCAATCCCGATCCCGAAATCACGCCGCCCGCCGCAAAAGCCGTGCGTCCCGACTGTATCGTCGCCACGGGCCGCTCGGATTACCCGAACCAGGTCAACAATGTGCTGGGCTTCCCGTTCATTTTCCGCGGTGCTCTCGATGTGCGTGCAACGGTGATCAATGAGGAAATGAAGATTGCCGCGGCCCATGCGATCGCGCAACTCGCCCGCGAACAAGTCGCCGAGGAAGTGGCGCTGGCTTACGGCGGACGCGTCCATAATTTCGGACGCGACTACATCATTCCGGCACCCTTCGACCCGCGCCTGATGGAAGTGGTATCGTCGGCCGTCGCGCAAGCGGCGATGGATTCGGGCGTCGCAACGCGCCCGATTCTCGACATGGATGCTTATCGCCAGACGCTGCGCAGCCGCCTCAATCCGACCAATTCGGTGCTGAGCCTCGCTTATGAAGGCGCACGCGCGCAGCCCCGCCGTGTCGTGTTTGCCGAAGGCGAAGAAGAAGTCGTCCTGCGCGCCGCGATCGCGTTTAAGGACGGCGGTTACGGCATTCCGATCCTCGTCGGCCGTGACGACGTGCATGAGCGACTGCGCGCTTTGGGTGTCGACAAGCCCGAGACGTTCGAAGTGCACAACAGCCGCAATTCGCCGCTGGTGCCTGCAATGATCGACAAGCTTTACGAGCGGTTGCAACGGCGCGGCTATCTACGCCGCGAATGCGAACGCATGGTCAATCAGGACCGCAACATTTTCGCTGCGCTGATGCTCAAACTCGGCGAGGCCGATGCGATGATTACCGGCACGACGCGGACCTATGCGCAATCGATGCGCGACATCCGCCGGGTGCTCGATCCCGCCGAAGGGCAGACGCCGTTCGGTATCCATGTCCTCGTCGGGCAGACACATACCGTTTTCATGGCTGACACGACCGTCAACGAGAGGCCGACATCGGCAGAATTGGCCGACATCGCGATCGGCACAGCTGCGGTCGCGCGGCGTATGGGCCATGAACCGCGCGTCGCTTTCCTCAGCTATTCGACGTTCGGCAATCCATCGGGCAATTGGCTAGCCCCGTTGCGCGAAGCGGTAGCGATCCTCGAAGAACGCGACGTCGGCTTCGAATTCGAAGGCGAAATGGCCCCCGACGTTGCACTCAACGCACAAGTGATGGCGAATTATCCGTTCAGTCGCCTGTCCGGCCCTGCCAACGTCCTGATCATGCCTGGCCTGCAATCGGCAAACCTCAGCGCGAAACTGCTCCGCGAACTCGGCGGCGATGCGGTCATCGGCCCGATGCTGATCGGCATGGAAAAACCGGTTCAGGTCGCCACAATGGGCTCGACCGCGAGTGAACTGGTGACGCTTGCGGTCCTCGCGGCGGGCGGGGTCGCGCGTTAGGCCACGTCCTCCGCATCGAGCCCGTAAGCCGTGTGGAGCACGCGCACGGCAAGTTCGGTATAGTCTTCCTCGATCAGCACGCTGACTTTAATTTCGGACGTGCTGATCGCCAAAATGTTGATCCCGCGATCGGCCAGCGCCTTGAACATTGTGCTGGCAACGCCCGCGTGGCTGCGCATGCCGACACCGACGACCGAAATTTTCGCAACCTTGGTGTCATGCACGATTGCCGAAAAGCCGATGCTGTCTTTTGCCTTGTCGAGCGCATCCAAAGCCCGCGCCAGTTCGGCCTGCGGCACTGTAAACGTCACATCGGTCGATCCCGGCCGCCCCGGCGACTGGTGCGCGATATTCTGGATGATCATGTCGACGTTGATGTTGACTTCGGCGAGCGGCGCGAAAATCCGCGAAACCGTGCCCGGCGTGTCGGGAACCGCGGTCAGCGTGACCTTGGCTTCGTTCTTGTCATGGGCGATGCCCGTGATGAGCTGGCTTTCCACATCGTCTCCTAACGCGTCGTCGCCGACGATCATTGTTCCGGGCAGGGTATCGGCCGACGCCGAATTATTGGGGTCGTCGAAACTCGACAGCACTTGAATACGTACGCCTTCTTTCATCGCGAGACCGACCGAGCGCGTTTGCAACACTTTTGCCCCGACGCTCGCGAGTTCGAGCATTTCTTCATAAGTCACGCGCTTCAGCTTGCGCGCGCGCGGCACGATGCGCGGGTCGGTCGTGTAAACGCCGTCGACGTCGGTGTAGATATCGCAGCGATCGGCCTTTATTGCGGCAGCGACCGCAACGGCCGATGTGTCCGAGCCGCCGCGCCCGAGCGTCGAAATATTGCCTTCTGCGGAAAGTCCCTGAAAACCGGGGATGACGGCAACCTGACCGTCGGCAATCGAGCACATCAGCGCGGCGGCGTCGATGCCCTCGATCCGTGCCGACGCATGCGCGGACGAGGTCCGGATCGGCAATTGCCATCCCATCCAGCTGTGCCCATCGACGCCGATCGCCTGCAGCGCAATCGCCAGCAGCCCCGATGTCACTTGTTCACCCGATGCAACAACGACATCATATTCGCGCGGGTCGGCAAGCGGCGATGCTTCCTTGCAGAACCCAACCAGCCGGTCGGTATCGCCCGCCATTGCGCTAACGACAACGGCGACTTCGTGACCCGCATCCACTTCGCGCTTCACGCGTGCGGCGACGCTGCGGATGCGCTCGATCCCCGCCATCGACGTGCCGCCGAATTTCATCACGATCCGCGCCATGGCGCCTCACTTCCCCCTTGGGCTTTTGCCTGCTGGCCTGATAGGAAGCAGACATGGCGAACGCAACCACATCGAATATCGTGCCGCACGAAGCCGCGCGTTTCGGCAGCATGGCTGCCGACTGGTGGGATCCGAATGGCTCTTCGGCGATGCTGCACCGGCTCAATCCTGTGCGGCTGCGCTATATTCGCGCGCGCGTCGATGCACATTGGCGAGGCGATCCCCAATCGCGCCGACCGCTGTTGGGCAAGCGCGTTCTCGATATGGGTTGCGGTGCGGGATTGCTGACCGAGCCACTGGCGCGGATGGGCGGGACTGTGACCGGCGTCGATGCGGCGGCTGAAAACATAGCAGTTGCACGTGATCATGCCGCACAATCAGAGCTGGCGATCGATTACCACGCGGGTGAGATCGACGCGGTCTCAGGGCAAGGGTTCGACCTCATCACCTGCCTCGAAGTCATCGAACATGTCGCCGATCCGGCAAGGTTTATCGCAGGACTGGCAGGATTGCTGGCCCCCAACGGCTTGATGATATTGTCCACACCCAATCGCACCGCGTTGTCACGCCTCGCGGTCATCGGCATCGGCGAAACCGTCGGCGGCATTCCGCCCGGCACGCATGACTGGGACAAATTTATCACACCCGAGGAGCTGGCGGTTCATGTCCGATCTGCCGAGCTGACGGTCGCCGATCAGCGCGGCCTCGCGTTCGATCCTATCAAAGGATTTCACATCTCGGACAGGATGCAGCTCGATCATCTGCTGACTGCTCATGCGTAGCTTTGCGCTGTTCGTCGTGCTTGCCGCTTGCTCCGCCGCCCCGCGCCTGGTCAGCGAGCGTGACATGCACGGCATCTTTTCCGCTGACGCGACACCCGGCAGCCGCGCGCTGATGGTCCAGTTCCTGAACGACGGCCGCTTCGGCGGCGATAAACCAGAACCGGGCGGCATTATCCGGACACAGGGCTACTGGCGAATTGGCACGTTCGACGACAAGCGCGCCTGCACGATCATCGAAACCAAACCGCGCAGTGGCGAATGGCGCGAAGGGTTTTGCGCACGGATCGAAAACGAACGCACCGCGCTCAATTGCAAAAGCGATGGCAGCGCGCGCCGTTGCCTGATGACGCGCCGACCGGGGAAGTGGCGCAACTAGGCCCACGTTGCGAGTCTCGCCATGGTCCGCTATTGCCGTGTTCAAGTGCCGCCAGGTTATTCAACGAGGCGGTGATCGAAAGACCATCATGGCGGGCACACCAGCACCCGAGCCGCGCGCACCGCGTGGGCCCTACCGCCGAACCTATGCCGCGCTGGATTTGGGCACCAATAATTGTCGGTTGCTGATTGCCCGCCCCAGCGCAGGAGACAGTTTCACCATTGTCGACGCGTTCTCGCGCATTGTCCGGCTTGGCGAAGGCTTGGGCGCGAGCGGCCGGATCAGCGACGCCGCTATCGAACGCGCAATCGCAGCGCTGAAAATCTGCTCTGACAAGCTCGTGCGGCGCGGCGTTCATCTTTCGCGCGCTGTCGCGACCGAAGCGTGCCGGCGCGCCGAAAACGGCCCCGATTTCGTCGCGCGGGTCTATCGCGAAACCGGCATTCTGCTCGACATCATCGATCCTGGCGAAGAGGCGCGGCTCGCGGCGGGTGGTTGCCATTTGATGCTCGAACCCGGCGATGGACCCGCGCTGATTTTCGATATCGGCGGTGGCTCGACCGAGCTTGTCCGTGTCGAAACCAAAGGCGATGACCTGCGCATCATCGACTGGACGAGCATTCCGTGGGGCGTCGTTTCCATGTCGGAGTCAGAACCGCACGGCGATCCCGACCGTGATGTCCGCCTTGCAGCCTACGAACGTATGCGGATGCGGGCGGCAACGGCCATGGCCGATTTCGTTGACCATCGCCAAGTGAGTAATGGCGCGCCGCTACGACTGCTCGGCACAAGCGGCACGGTCACAACGCTTGGCAGCGTCTATCTCAATCTCACCCGCTATTCGCGCGATCTCGTCGATGGCCTGATGCTCGACGACAGCGAATGCCGCGCGATCAGCCGCCGCCTCGCCGAAATGACCATGGAGGAACGCGCGCACGTTGCGTGCATCGGCCGCGAGCGTGCCGATCTTGTCGTCGCCGGATGCGCCATCCTCGAAGCCATTCTCGACCTTTGGCCCGCGCCGCGCGTCGGGGTCGCCGACCGCGGCATTCGCGAAGGCATCCTCCGCAACCTCATGGCGAACGAGCGATGAGCCGTGGTGGCGCATGAGTAGGGGAGGAGGGGGCGGGCGCACTCGTGTCAAAACTGCGCGCGGGCGTACGACCTCGTCAAACCGCTGGCTCGAGCGGCAATTGAACGACCCCTATGTCAAGCGCGCGCACGCCGAAGGGTATCGCAGCCGCGCGGCATACAAGCTGATCGAACTCGACGAGCGGTTCAAATTTCTGCGCGGCGTTCGCGCGGTCGTCGATCTCGGCATTGCGCCCGGCGGCTGGGCCCAGGTGGTGCGCCGACAATGCCCGAAAGCGCGTATTGTTGGCATCGATCTGCTGGTTGTCGATCCGATTCCCGGGGTCGATATCGTCCAGATGGACTTTACCGACGACGGCGCGCCCGACTGGCTGATGACCGCACTTGGTGGTCCCGCCGATCTTGTGCTGTCGGATATGGCCGCAAACACTGTCGGACACGCCCAGACCGATCATCTGCGCACGATGGGGCTCGTCGAACTCGCCGTTGCCTTTGCCTGCGAAGTGCTGATGCCCGGCGGCACGTTCGTCGCCAAATCGCTCGCGGGCGGCGCCGACAGCGATCTGGTCGCCGAATTGAAGCGCAATTTCGCCAGCGTCAAACATGCCAAACCCCCCGCCAGCCGCAAGGGCTCATCCGAATGGTATGTGGTGGCACAGGGATTTAAGGGCTGCGAATCTACGACCCCGTAATTGCCTGAAACCTAGCTTTGAATGCGGCAAGCTCGCCGCCCGAGAGCAACGACTGCGACGAGAAACTGACGCTGTTCATCGGCACGGCCCGCCCGCCACGATAAACCTCGAAATGCAGATGCGGACCCGTGGAAAGACCGGTTGATCCGACATAGCCGATCACTTGCCCCTGCGAAACGCGGCTGCCCGGCGAAACGGCAATGCTGCTCATATGTGCATAGCCACTACCGAGGCCGCCATTGTGGCTGAGCTTCACCATTTTGCCATGTCCGCCGTGCCAGCCGGCAAAACTGACGATTCCGTCGGTCACCGCGCGGATGGGCGTGCCATGCGCTGCGCCATAATCAGTGCCCTGATGCAACCGCGAATACCCGAGCAGCGGGTGCATCCGCCAGCCAAAGCCACTTGTTTTGCGGGCATTGGCGACCGGCAATGTAAAGCCAGGACGCATCTGGCCGACGCCAGACAGATCATACCAGTCAGTGCGGCCACCGACCGTCCACTGGATCATCCGCGTTGCGCCACTGCCCTGCTTCAAGCCGACATAAAGCAATTTGCCGTATCGGACTTCACCCGTTGCCGCGCGGTCGCGTTCCACGATCATGTCGAAACGGGCATCATTGTCGAGATTGCCGATAGACACTTTGGGCGCCAGTGCGCGAATATAATCCTGTGCGACGTCGCTCGGCGCGCCACCCGCGGTTGCTGCCATGAAAATACCACCGCCCACGGGACCCGCGATGCGCAACGGCGTGCTGTCGATCGCAACGGGCAAGCGGTTCATCACCAGCGCGCCGTTCACGCGCGCAAAACGCACCCGCATGTCAAACCGGGCGCGAAATGCCAGCGTATCGAGCGGTCGTGCCATGTTCGGGTTTGCGCGGCGGCCCAATGTCATCGCCAGCGCAGTCCCCGGCGCAATCTGGCCAGGATTGACGATGTCGCTGGTCATGTTCGCAACGCGCTGTGCTTCGGCGCTGCCGACGCCGGCGCGTTCCAATGCACGGGCAAGGCCATCCCCTTGGCCAAGCGACGCCGACAGATCGAGCGTCGGACGTTCGGGCGTCCCGGTCAGCGCCTGCACCGCATCAGTCGCACCCATCTTGCGACCCGAATCAGCTCCCCATGCGAGCGGCGCGATCGATTGCGCCCGTGTTTCGTCGAACGCCGCAGCGGGCATTGCGGCTGGCACGGTCGCAGGGAGAGCGCGAAAACTCGGGGCCAGCATCCATGTCGTTGCACATAAAGCCGTGCAGGTCGCCAACCCCCGCCACCATGTCGCCGTGCCGATTTCGGCACCGAGATCCGGAGTAAAATCGAAATTATCGAACCGGCGGGTTTTGTAAGTCTGCGCCGCTCGGCCGAATGTCGGGCTGTTCTTAGGAATGGCGTTGTCGAGCGACAGCACGGCTGTGCCACCCCCAAAGCCTTGTCCGCCGTCGTTCCGAAAATACAAGGCCGTTCGCCTATATTGTTGTGACCCGCGCCACTTTCACGGCGCGACCTCTTGCTAATGGCGGATTTTCGTTAATGTCAAACTAACCGGTGGAAATATGGGCATAGGTTGCGGTCAACTGCCCGCGGTCGGCGTTAAGATGACTTAGCTGCTTGCATCGTGGTGCTTGACCGCCAATCTACCGGGTCATGGGCGCCCAAGACAACTCGACCGTCAAAGCGGTGCTCGGCCCGACCAATACCGGCAAAACCTATCTGGCGACCGAACGATTGTGTGGCCATGCGTCGGGCATGATCGGCTTTCCGCTGCGTCTCCTGGCACGCGAAGTCTATGACCGGGTCGTCGCGATCAAGGGGCCCAAGGAAGTCGGCCTGATCACCGGCGAGGAAAAGATCATGCCACCGGGCGCGCGCTGGCTACTGTGCACAGCCGAATCGATGCCACGCGACCGCGATGTCGCGTTCGCCGCACTCGACGAGGGGCAATTGGGCGCGGACCCCGAACGCGGGCATATTTTCACCGACCGGATGCTGAACGTGCGCGGGCGCGAAGAAACGATGATCCTCGGCTCCGAAAGCTTGCGGCCGCTTGTCCGGTCGCTGATCCCCGATGCCGAAATCATCAAGCGTCCACGCTTTTCGACGCTGAGTTATGCCGGTGCCAAAAAACTGTCGCGCCTCCCCAAACGGACGGCGATCGTCGCATTCAGCGCAGGCGAAGTGTATGCAGTTGCCGAAATGTTGCGCCGGGCGCGCGGTGGTGCCGCGGTCGTCATGGGTGCGCTGTCTCCGCGCACCCGCAACGCGCAAGTGGCTATGTATCAGGCCGGCGAGGTCGATTATCTGGTTGCGACCGATGCGATCGGCATGGGACTGAACATGGATATCGGCCATATCGCATTTGCCTCGCTGAACAAGTTCGACGGGCGGCGGCAACGGCGGCTGACCGTTGCCGAGATGGCGCAGATTGCCGGCCGCGCGGGGCGACATCAAAAAGATGGCACATTCGGCAGTCTGGGCGGCGAGGAAGGACCGGCTGCATTTCGGCCAGAGGAAATCGAAGCAATCGAGGAACACAGCTTCCCAAAGCTCGAACATATTTATTGGCGCGATGGTGATCCTGACGTGTCCAGCGTCGATGCCCTGATCGGCGCTCTTGAAACCAAACCGACCGAAGCGTGCCTACGTGCAGCGCCCGAAGCTGTGGATCTGGCGGTCCTGAAACGGCTCGCCGAAGACCCGATGGTCCGCGACCGCGCGCGCCACCCGGCCATGGTCGCGCGGCTATGGGCAGCGTGCGGCCTACCCGATTTCCGCAAGGTCGGGCCCGATCACCACGCCCGCACGATAGCGCGCGTGTTCCGTCATATCAGCGAAAATAACGGTTATCTTCCGGTCGCTTGGTTCGCCGATGAGCTTGCCCGGCTCGACCGGGTCGAAGGCGATATCGACACGTTGGGCGGGCGCATCGCGGCGGTGCGGACGTGGTCCTACATCGCGCAGCGGCCCGACTGGCTGGAGGATCCGGCGCACTGGGCGGCTCGCGCGGCAGCGCTCGAGGAAAAGCTTTCCGACGCGCTTCATGCCCGCCTGACCGAGCGTTTCGTCGACCGTCGCACCGCGGTGCTGATGCGTGAGATCGGGAACGATCCAGCGCTGCTCGATGTCGACGTGCGCGACGATGGTATCGTTCTGGTCGAGGATGAAGCAATTGGCCGCCTCGACGGCTTTGCCTTCACGGTCGATCCCGTGGCGCGGACCGGTGATCGCAAACGGCTGCTTGCGGCGGCCGAACGACGATTGCCCAAAGAGCGCGCCCGGCGCGCCGCCAGTCTTGTCGCCGCACCGGACACAGACTTCGCACTGGACAGCGAAACGCTGGCGATTACCTGGAACGGGCATATTATGGCGCGCCTGACGACCGGGCGGTCGTTGATCGAGCCGCGCATTCGCCCCGATCCTGCGCTCGATACCCTGAGCGCGATCGACCGCGAACATGTGATCGTGCGCGTCGAGCAATGGTTTGCCAGCACGCTTCGGCGCTCGATCACGCCCCTGATCGCGATGACGCAATCCGCAAGCGACTTGTTCACGCCTGCGCATGTCCGCGCGCTGCTTGCGCCATTGGCGGCAAATGGCGGGTCGATCGACCGGCACGACGTTGAACGGGCGGTCGCGGAGCTTGATGCCGAGGACCGCCGGATGCTGCGGCAATCGGGGTTGATTGTCGGCACGCTCGATGTCTTCGACCCGCGTTTGCTCAAGCCCGAAGCGTTGCGGCTCATCGCGGTTCTAACAGCGATTTACAGTAAGACGCCGTGCTCGCCCCTTCCGCCGCCGAGTGCAACGGTCGTGCAACTTCCAGGCCGGATTCCAGGTTTCCGGGCGTTCGCGACGAAGCAGGTCCGCATCGATCTCGTCGAGCGCATCGCGCGCGCATTGCATGACAAGCGAAAGATGAGCGCGGCGTTCGTGCCCGATCCGGCGCTTGCGGTTTCGTTCGGGATCGACGTGGCGACGTATGATAAAATCCTGCGTGCTTGCGGGTTCCGCGCCGGACCTGAAGGTCATTGGACGTGGCGCAGCCGATCCCGGCCGCCGCCCGAACCCGCCCGGCCAACCTCGCCTGCCTTTGCTGCGCTGAAGGGCTGGTCTGCAGGCGGTTGACGGCACGCCCACGCAATCCTAACGATTTGGATGAACCAAATTGTGGAGCCGCGAAGCACAATGACTTACGTCGTCACCGAAGCATGCATCAAGTGCAAGTATATGACCTGTGTCGAAGTGTGCCCGGTCGATTGTTTCTATGAAGGCGAGAACATGCTGGTCATCAATCCCAGCGAATGCATCGATTGCGGCGTTTGCGAGCCCGAATGCCCGGCCGAAGCGATCCTGCCCGATACCGAAAGCGGGCAGGAACAATGGCTCGAGCTTAACGCGACGTTCTCGGCGCAATGGCCCAACATAACGCGCGGCCGCGACGCGCCTGCGGACGCTGACGATCACAAGGGCATGGCCGACAAATTCGCGACGTTCTTTTCGCCGGAGCCGGGTGAAGGCGACTGATCAGCGTTGATCGCGCGGCGACGTGCGCCGAGTTGCCCGCGTCGTCACGTGCAAGCGCAATGTGATCGCACAGGCGACGTGCTTCTTCGAAATCAAACCGTGCCGCTACTGCTTCCATTGCGCGGTACAGGTCATCGGTCACGCCGACGCTTTAATTTGACTGGGGACGTCGCTGGTCTGCTGTACCCAGTGTGCCTGCTTCTTGGCCTTCGAACGGCTCGCCGCCGCCTGTGCCGCCGGGGGTGCTGGGCGTACCAGGTGACGTCGACGGCGTTCTCGGTTTCCGTTGCTTGTCGTTTGTCATGGCAAAATTGCTCCACCAATTGGATGAACGCCGCCATAATACCGCAAAACGCACCAGGTTCCAAGCTTCAGCGCACTGGTCAGGCTGGCAACGCTTGACCTCACCCGCCTTTCGCGGGACGAGGCGTGACAATGAGCGAGACCGACCTCCAGTTTAACACCCCCGCCGAAACCCAGTTCGATGAGGACGATCGCTTGCGCCCCGAATTCGTGCGCGAGGTGCTGGCGCGGGTCGAGGATGGCGATGATCAGGGCGCGCGCGATCTCGTCTCGCCGCTGCATCCGGCAGACATTGCCGACCTGTTCGAGCTGACGCCGTCAGACCGGCGCGCCGCGCTTGCAGCGGCACTCGCTGACCTTCTCGACGGCGATGTTCTTTCCGAAATGAACGATCACGTTCGTGAGGAGCTGATCGACGCACTGACCGCCACACAGGTTGCCGATATTGCCTCCGAGCTTGATACCGACGATGCCGTCGCGATCATCGAGGATATGGACGATGCCGATCAGGCTGCTGTCCTGCGTGCGCTTGACCCTGACGACCGTGCGGCGATCGAGGCAGCGCTGGCATTCCCCGAGGAATCCGCCGGACGCCTGATGCAGCGCGAGCTGATCGCCGTGCCCGAACATATGATGGTCGGTCAGGTCATCGATTATCTGCGCGACAATCCCGATCTGACGACCGATTTCTGGGAAATATTCATTGTCGATCCGCAGCATCGGCCGATCGGGACGTGCCAGTTGTCGTGGATATTGCGGACGCCGCGCGGCATCGCTCTGGCGGACGTGATGAAGCGTGAACAGACGCTGATCCCCGTCGATATGGATCAGGAAGAAGTCGCGCTGCGCTTCCAGAAATATGCGCTGATTTCAGCCGCCGTTGTCGATAACGGCGGGCGCCTCGTGGGGATGATCACGGTTGATGACATCGTGCACGTCATTCAGGAAGAAGCCGGCGAGGATATATTGAAGCTGTCGGGTGCAGGCGACGGCGACATCAACCAGCCGATTTTCGAAAGTTACAAAGGGCGCGTGCGCTGGCTGCTGGCCAATCTGGTCACGGCGCTGGTCGCATCGTCGATCATTGCGATCTTCGAAGGCACGATTGCACAAATGGTCGCGCTGGCCACGCTGATGCCGATCGTTGCAGGCGTTGGCGGCAATGCCGGCACGCAGACCATGGCAGTTGCGGTGCGCGCGATTGCGACAAACCAGCTGACTGATTCGAATACGGCGAGGACGATCGTGCGTGAAATGCGCATTGCTTTGCTCAACGGTGCAACGGTCGCTGCTGTGATCGGCGTTGGTGTCAGTATCGTGTTTCAGAATCCGCAATTGGGCATGGTGATTGCGGCGGCGATGATGACCAACATATTCGTGGCTGGATTGGCAGGCGTATTGGTGCCTGTCACGCTCGACCGGTTCAATCAGGATCCGGCTGTGGCGTCTTCAGTTTTCGTGACCATGCTGACTGATTCAATGGGCTTTTTCGCATTTCTGGGGCTTGCAACGCTCGCAGGCCTGACTGGCTGATGCTTCATCTGACAAAAGTCGCATTTGGCTGTTCGAGCCTGGAGGATTTGTGCGCCAGAATCGAAGCGCGCGGCGATCTCGTTCGGCTGACGACGCGCTACCGCCCGAAACGGCATGAGGAAATAATCGGCGGGTCGCTGTTCTGGATTTTGAAGCACAAGCTTGTCGGGCGCAGCGAGATTGTCCGGTTCGACGAAGCCGATGGCGGGCGGACCGACATCGTGATCCGGGCGCGCGTGATAGCCACGGTCGCGCAACCCAAACGCGCGCATCAGGGCTGGCGCTATCTTGAAGCCGTCAATGCGCCGCGCGATCTGGGTGACGGCGCGGAAGGCGCCGATGAATTGCCCGCCGCGCTCGCCGGTGAATTGGCAGCCATGGGCCTGATTTAACGGCTGCAGCGGGCGTCGCCTGAACCCTCCTTTACGATGGTGCAATTGTCGGTGCCAGCAATGTCGACATTGCCCGAACCATTGACAGCGATCGTGGCGCGTCCGCGAACAGTGGCGTCGACATCGCCCGAACCATCGGCAGCGATCGTTGCCTGATTGCTGGCGAGGCCGCGCGCGTTGATATTGCCTGAGCCTTCGGCTGCCATTGCCGTGTCGGTGGCGGTGCCCGCGATGGTCAGACTTCCTGACCCTTCGGCAGCAAGCTGTGCGCGTGTGACCGAAACCGACACGATTTTCAGATTGCCCGACCCTTGGACAGCCGCACTGAAGCTGTCGCCGTCCGCACGATCAACGATCATATCGCCCGAACCGCTGACGCTGGCAGCTGTTATCACAGGCATTGTTACCGTTATCACGGCGCCGCCATCGCTGTCCCACGACCACGACATGCGCCCTGATTTTCGGTCGATCTTGAGCGTATTTCGCTCAACCCGGATATCGAGCAGATCGAGCACGCGCTTTGACCCTGTCGCGGTGACCGACATCGCGGGCCCGCGTATGACACGAACATTGTCGGACCCGTCAAGGCTGACCGCATTGAAAGATCCGACGGCAAATGATCGCGTGGCGGCAGGCCCGACCGCTGCAGGCCGGTCGCTCGCATTATCGCCATCGTTATTGCCGAACGCATTGCTGGCCACACCCCATAACGCGAGCGCAAGAAAGGGCGATGCAAAAATCAGTGCGCGCATGACAACCTCCGCTGTATTGGTTGGACAATACAGCGGTGCCAAACGCTACGCAAGCAGGATTTCAGGCGGCCGGTTTGTTGTAGATCGCGGCCGAGGCCCGCAGGATGTCGAGCAGCTTAATGAGCGCTGTCGGTTCATCGACTTGCTCCATTGCCGCCAGCTCGCGCGCGAGACGCGAGGCTGCCGCTTCGAAAATCTGGCGCTCGGAATAGCTTTGTTCGGGCTGGTCTTCGGCACGAAACAGATCGCGGACCACTTCGGCAATCGACACGAGATCGCCCGAATTGATCTTGGCTTCATATTCCTGTGCACGACGCGACCACATGGTCCGCTTGACGCGCGGTTTTCCTTTCAGCGTTTCGAGCGCTTCATCCATCTGCTTGTTCGACGAGAGTTTGCGCATCCCGACGCTCTCGGCCTTGTTGGTCGGCACGCGCAGCGTCATGCGTTCTTTTTCAAATCGCAGCACGTAGAGCTCGAGCGCCATACCGGCGATTTCAGATTTCTGCAGCTCGATCACACGGCCCACGCCGTGCTTTGGGTAAACGACGTAATCGCCGACATCAAATATCAGGGCATTCGAGGCCATTCATCAACCTTTCTTGACGAACCATCGTCGGCAATGCTGAAAATGGTGCCGCACCGGGTGGGGTGCAGAGCGGTCATCAACAACGGTGCGCGTGGGTCCTTCAGGTGTTACTCGGACAGGGAGGTCAGGCCGACTTCCGACTGTTGTGTATGCATTAACAGATTCGCAACAAAAATGCCAGCCTTTCGCATTATGTTGCACAGCAGCGCGAATATTGCCTAAAGGCGGCCAAATTCGAAAGGAACCCCTGTGGCTGAAACCCTAACGCTGACACTCGATACCGGTGAAGTGACGATCAAACTGCGCCCCGATCTGGCCCCTGGCCACGTCGAGCGTATTGCACATCTGGCGAACGAAGGCTTTTACGATGGCGTCGTATTCCACCGCGTCATCGACGGCTTCATGGCGCAGGGTGGTGATCCCACGGGCACCGGCATGTCGGGTTCGAAATTGCCCGACCTGAAGGCTGAATTCAGCCGCGAAAAGCACGCCCGCGGGGTTTGCTCGATGGCACGCTCGTCTTCACCGAACAGCGCCAACAGCCAGTTTTTCATCTGCCTTGCCGACGCGTCATTTCTCGACGGGCAATATACGGTGTGGGGCGAAGTGACTGCGGGCATGGATGCCGTCGATGCGCTGCCCAAAGGCGAGCCGCCAAAAGTGCCCGGCAAGATCGTCAGCGCAAAAGCCGTTTAAGCTGTCGGCGCGGCGACTATTGCTTTGACAAGCCAATCGCGAAACACCCGCACCGGGCGCGTGTCCAGCGCGCGGGGGCGGCAGACGAACCAATAGCTATACGGGCTTTCGACGTCGGCATCGAAAAGTTTGACGAGTCGTTCGTCGTGCGAATCGTTGAAATGGCTTTCGTGCATGAAAGCGACGCCAAGCCCTTGCGCTGCCGCGTCGAGCATCAATTGCCCTGAATCATAATGATCGATCGCTGCCGGTTCGAGATCGGTGATGTGCATGGCTTTGCGCCATTCTTCGAATGTGTCGGGCATGTCACGGTGGATGATCACGGTCAGCTCGCGCAGTTGTTCGGGCCGCGTGATTGCGTCTGGCCCGCTGCGCAAATGTCTCGCTGAAATCGCAAAGACCTTGTTCCGGTCGAGCCGCTCGGCGTGCAGCGCAGGGTCCGGATCGCGCGTCAGGATGATTGCCGCATCGATCCCGTCGCCGAGGCGCGTCGCGGCATGCGGCGCTGTGTCGAGATCAAGATGCAGTTTGGGATGAGCCGTGCGCAACGCCGTCAGCTGCGGCATCAGCCGCTGGGTCGCGAACAGCGGAAGGACGCCAAGACGCAGGCGCATGACCTCGCCGCCACTGGCTACGCTTTCGATCGCGTCGGACAATTGATCGATTGCCGGTGCAATAAGTGCAATCAGCTTTTCGCCGGACTGCGTCATGACCATGGCCTGATGCCGCCGCTCGAACAGGTTACGGCCGATGAAGCGTTCGAGCGACTGGATACGACGGCTGAGCGCAGGCGACGACAGGGAAAGCTCCTCAGCCGCTGCTTTGACCGAGCCCGTTCGCGCAACGGCGACAAAAGCCTCGACCCCCGACAAGGACGGCAATCGCCGCATCACCACCTCCCCTTTATTGTGCAGTGCAAGCAAGATAGCCGACACGCAACATCATCTGGCAACCTGCCTTTCCAGGAGCGTATTTCAACATGCAATCTTTGCAAGCGCGATTTTTCTTTTCGCACTTGCAGCATTTCATGCTGCGATGCAAAACGATCAGGCCTTTCAGGCATCCTCTCCTACAAACTTTCAAGGGTCGGCTCCCAGTGAGCCGGCCCCTTTTTTTATATTTCGCGTTTGAGGACGCGCCACGCGTAGATCGTCAGCAACGCGCAGGCAGCCGCAGACACAAGATAGGGCAAGGGTTGCCATATTTCATAAAGACCGATGCCGATCGATGGCCCCAAAACAAACGCTGCGCCGTTGACAGACGTTACGCGTCCGGCGACGACACCCTGCAATTCAGGCCCGACAGCGAGCGATGACCCCGCTGTATAGCCGGGTCTTGCAAAGCCGAAGCCGGCACAGGCGATTGAAAATGCCGCCGCCATGCCAAATAGCGATGTCGCGCTGCCGATCATGGCACAGCCGATCGCCGCAAGAACAAGGCCGACCAAGACGAGCGCGCGCGGTTTCATATCAAGCTGCGGAATGACGCCCCACTGAACGAGCAGTGCCGCTGCTGCCCCCGCGGTCAAGACGATACCGATTGTTTCTTGCGAGAGAACGGATGTCGGTTCGAGGTTCAGCCGGTCAATCGCGAGGAAAGCAATCGCTTGCCCAACCATGGCTTGTGCGTGCCCCATGACCAGTCCGACCAGCATCCAAGGCCAGATGCGCGAATCCGTCAGTTTGACCCGTTCAGCCGACTTATCTGCCGTCGCCGCCGTGACGCTGGCCCCGGTCAGATTGCCGCCGATCGAGGGGTAGCTCGTCGCCGCACCCTGCGTGGCAACGCCGGGCATATCGTCGGGCAACCACCGCCATGTCACGGCAAGCACCGCAAATCCGATTGCGGCGAAGAAATAGGCAGGCCCGGCAAGGCCGACACCAGGCAATACAAAGTAGGACGCCAGCGCCGGGCCAAGGATGGTTCCAAGCCCAAAAGCGGATGCAAGCAATGTCAGTGCCTTGGTGCGCTCGGCCCGCGTGGTGCGACCTGCCAGAATCGCCTGAGCGGCAGGCGGTGCCGCAGCACCGAAGAGCCCGTAGATCATCCGCGCGGCGATGAACGCACCGATTGTCGCCATCGGGGTTATCAGGCCGTGAATGCCTGCGGTCAAAAATATGCCACACAGCAGGACCGACACCGAAAAGCCGGCAAGGCCCATCAAGACCATTCGCCGTCGCCCCGTCCGGTCCGATCGCCGGGCCCAGATCGGTGCGGCGATAACCCAGACGAGCGCCGACACCGAGAATGCAGCGGCGATAATCGTGTCAGCAATGCCCAGCGATCGACCTATGGCAGGCATGACGGATTGCAGCGCGGTGTTTCCCGCGCCGATCGTCAGCATGACAGCAAAAAGGATCGCGAATTCGGGCGCAATTTTCGGACGGGCTGCGATCATGGGCGCTTGATAGGCGCGATGGCTGCCATCGCAAGTCTATGCGGCGTGGCGATTGGGGAAATGCTGCGCTGATTGTCGCGGATGTCTAACAAAAACCCTTTATCAGCCGTCGATGAGACAAGGCGCGCGCACAACATCACACCCAGAATCGTTCGCGATACCATTTTGTGACGACATTCTTCTGCCCTGCAATTACTGGCAGGCTTTCGTGCAGGGCCTGAGCGTTCGGTGCGCCCTTTTTGTCCATGTTGTTCCACGCAAGCAACATCGCGGTCCGCGGGGTGACTTTGAGCCCCGCTGCACTGAACAGCGTTTCGCCGCCGCCTTCGGGTTCGTCGAGATAAATCATGGCAGTCCAGCTGCGCTGTCCGCCGCGTTTTTTTTCGGTTTGCCAGTAGATTTCGCTGACGTGGAAATAGTCGTGGTGGCCTTTGAACTGCTGGCCCACGGCATAACGCTGTCCTTGCATCGTTTCGCCGCGGCGCGGGTCGATTGCGAGCAGATCGGATATCCGGAGATCGATGCCTTGAACAAACGGGTGCCAGCGGTCCAGATCGCAGCTTTCGGATGTGCGAAAGTCCGGATCGTCCGTCGCCGACAAAAGCCCCGATGGCTTGCGGCCCGAATCAATCATCGCGATCAGGCCGCCACATTCCTCGATCGTCAGGAAGTTCTGGACGCAATACAGGTCAACGCCCTCCCCGGTAACGGGCTGCACGACGGGATTGCGCGCAAGTCGTGCTGTGGTGATGCGACCGATTTCGGCAAGACGGTTAAGGGCCATATCTCCGCGCTATCAAAAAAGGTCCGGCGCGCAAACGCCGGACCTGATCTGCTTACCAGAAAAATTCGTGGATCACGTCGACGACATAACCATTGCGCGTATCGACGAGCAGAACATCGTCGTGGTAGCGAACCCACTCGTACGGCCACTGTGCGTCGGGCAAACGATAGCGCCACGGATCGCTGATCCGGTAGCGCGATCCGAACAGAATCGATTCCAGATATATCCCGATGCCGAACCGCTGGTAACTATAATTGTTGCCATAGGGCGAATAGTAGCGCGGCTGGCGAAACAGGTCGCGGTTCGAATAGCGATAACGCTGCCAGTCATATCGGCGATCATTGCGCCATTCGCGGTTCCAGCGCTGGTTGTTGTTCCAGTTCTGGCCGCCCCAACTCTGGCCGTTGCCGTTCCAGTTGCGTCCGTCACGGACGCCGTCACGGTTGTGGTCCCAGCGCCGATCGACGACACCGTTGCGGTTGCGATCCCACCGGCCATCGATGCGGCCATCGTTGTTCCGGTCCCAGTCGCGGTTGTTGCGGATGCCGTCGCCATCGCGATCGCGGTCGCGCCAGTTCGGGCGTCCGTCGCCGTCACGATCACCGCGACGACCATCGACGGTGCCGATCACCGTTACATCGCGCTGTTGGCCGCGATTCCATCGAACGTCGGTGTTGCTGCCGTTGCCGCGCCAATTGCGACTTCGGTCGACGGGGGATTGCTGAACCACCGGCGGATTTTGCGTCCGCACATTGTTGATGTCGCCCTCACGGCGTTGGTCATCACCGCGCCACCCGCGATTTTCTGTCGAAGGTGCAGGCGGCGCGGCCATAACCACCGGTGCCTCACGTTGCTGAACCCGTCGATCGACCTCGGGCTGCGCTTGCGGCTGGGCTTCGACCCGTTCGCGCGGCGCGCGCATGCCGCTGCGGTCCTGTATCGTTCCGCGCGCAACGTCACCGCGCTCCATACTTTCCATCTGTTCGGCGCGTCCGCTTTCGCGATCCTGCGCCATTGCGGGCGTTACAAGCGTGCCTGCCATCAAGGCGGCGAGAATGATGCGATTTCGCATAACGATGTCCTCGCGGGGCCATGCTGCAAAAGTGCCGCCGGTGCCCGTATGATAGGTTGTGCCGCTTCGGCGGTGAGCCGTTCCTTAACTAGCTTGTCAGCGTTCAGAAAGGTTCAAGCGATGGTGTTGCCCCGACGCGCTTCCCTTCGTGCGCCGGTTTCGCTAAGGGGCGGCAACTTTATGACATATTTGAACTGAAAAGGGCTGCATGGCCAAGGAAGAACTTCTCGAAATGCGTGGGCAGGTTGTCGAACTGCTGCCCAATGCAATGTTCCGCGTGAAGCTGGAAAATGATCACGAAGTGCTTGGCCATACGGCAGGCAAGATGCGTAAAAACCGCATCCGCGTCCTCGTGGGCGACGAAGTCCTGTGCGAACTGACGCCTTATGACCTGACCAAGGGCCGGATTACCTACCGGTTCAAGTGACGCCGGACCTCGTGCCGCGCCTCGTCCTTGCATCGGCGTCGCCGCGCCGTGGCGAATTGCTTGCCCGGATCGGCATCGTGCCCGATTCGGTCGAACCTGCCGACATCGACGAGACGGCATTTCCGGGCGAGGTGCCACGACTTCATGTCATGCGCCTGGCAGCGGCAAAAGCGGCCGTCGTTGCAGCACGGTATCCGGACGCCGTGATCCTTGCTGCCGACACCGTCGTTGCCGTTGGCAGGCGCATCCTGCCGAAAACCGAAGACGAAGCGCAGGCCCGTACGTGCCTCGAGCTGCTCTCGGGACGGCGCCACCGCGTAATGACGGCTGTGACCGTCATCACACGCGGCGCTGCACGGCATCGGATGTCGAACACAATCGTGACATTCAAGGTGCTGACGGCGGCCGAGATCGATCATTATATTACGTCGGGCGAATGGCATGGCAAAGCCGGCGGTTATGCAATTCAAGGCCGCGCCGAGGGTTTTGTCCGCTTCTTGTCCGGCAGCCATTCGGGCGTGGTCGGCCTGCCGCTTTACGAAACGCGAAGCCTGCTGTTGAGCGCCGGCATTGGCTGATTGGCTTTACGAACCAGGAATAGGCGAGAACCGCGCGATTCTTATTAAGAACGGCGCGATCGTCGAGGCACAGATCGAATTGCCGGGTTTGCGTGCGGGGACCGTTGCCGATGCGCGGCTGACGTCGATCCTGATCCCGGGTCGGCGCGGCGTTGCGACGCTGCCCGATGGCACCGAGGTTCTGATCGAGCCATTGACGAAAGCAACCGAAGGCGCGACGATCCGGATCGAGATAACGCGCGAAGCGATTCCCGAAGCTGGTGCCCTGAAACGCGCCAAAGGCCGGATTACCGATGCCGGTTGTGGTCCCGGTCCCGATCTTGCCGCGCGCATCGGCCCGCACAAGATCGTCAACCCGCATGGTCCCGATCTGTTTGAAGAAGCTGGCTGGAGCGAAATACTCGAAGCGGCCACTGATTTGACGGTCGATTTCCCTGAAGGAAAGCTGCGGATTGCGCTGACGCCTGCGATGACCTTGATCGATGTTGACGGGGCAATTGCTGCCGAACCGCTCGCACTCGCCGGGGTCTCGGCGGCGGCACGCGCCATCCGGCAATTCGGTCTGGCGGGCAATATCGGCATTGATTTGCCAACGGTCGGAGGCAGGTCCGTACGACAGGCGATTGCTGCGGCATTCGATGCCGAACTGCCGCTTCCATTCGAACGAACCTCCGTGAACGGCTTTGGTTTTCTTCAGGTCGTTCGTGCGCGCGTGCGCGCTTCGCTTTGCGAAACGCTTCAGCAAGACATTGCGGCGTCGCAGGCGCGCGCGTTGATCCGGCGGGTCTCGCGCTCGGGCCGAATCGGTGCAATAGAAATCCCCGTTTCATCTTCCGTCACCAAAGTGATCGAAGAAAATCCGCAATGGATTATTGCACTGTCGGTGCAACTCGGTGGGCAAGTCACAATAAAACCGAATTGACTTCGTCAATTTCAACCGAATCGGTTGACTCATTTGCAAAGCGAAACAAACCTGTCGTTTCAGAGCGGGCGGGGGCGTGGTCTTGGATCAATATCTAATTCTTGCAGCGCAGGAACTGACGCTGTTTGCCGTCATCGGATTTATCGTCGGCGGCATCGATGATTTCGTTGTCGATGTGATCTGGATTGTCAGATCATTATGGCGCCGCGCTACGATTTATCCTTTTCATCGGCGGGCGTGCGTCGCAAGTCTGGCAAAGCCGACCCGGCCCGGACGTATCGTCGTATTTGTGGCGGCATGGGACGAAGCCGCTGTCATTGGCCGTATGCTGGACTATGCGACCCGCGCGTTCGATCACGACAACTACCGGATTTATGTCGGATGCTATCCCAACGATCCGGAGACGATTGCAGCGGTAAGGCGCGTCAGGTCGCCGCAGGTCCGGATTGTCGTCGGGGAGCGCCCGGGACCGACAACCAAAGCAGATTGCCTGAATACGCTGTGGCATGCTTTGCTGCGCGACGAAGTTGCACAGGGATTTCAGGCAAAAGCAGTCGTGCTCCACGATGCCGAAGACATCGTCCATTCCGCTGAACTGCGGGTGTTCGACACGCTGATCGAACGGTTTGCACTGGTGCAACTGCCGGTCCTGCCGCTGGCTGACAAGCGATCGCGGTGGATCAGTGGACATTACACCGACGAGTTTGCCGAAGCGCACGGCAAAACGATGGTCGTGCGTGAAGCGATCGGTGCAGCCATTCCGGCGGCAGGCGTCGGCTGCGCATTTTCGCGCGACTTGCTGGAACGGGTGGCAGCGGAGCGCGGCGGGGAGCCTTTTGACCGCGACAGCCTGACCGAAGATTACGAAATTGGTTTGCGGCTCGCGGCATTCGGCGAACGCGGCGCGTTTGTCCGCTTGCCCGGTGCAGGATGGCAATCGATGGTTGGCGTCCGCGCACATTTCCCGAGCACACTTGACGCGGCCGTGCGCCAGAAGTCACGCTGGATCACAGGCATTGCGCTGGCGGGATGGGACCGGCTCGGCTGGCAAGGGGGCTGGGCGGAAAGCTGGATGCGGCTGCACGACCGGCGGGCGCTGATCGGGGCGGTTGTGTTGCTTGCAGGCTATGCGGCGCTGGTACTGACCGCCGGACTGTGGATAAGCCATGTTATCCTTGCGACTGCCAAGCCTGCATCGACTGCAATGCTTGATATGCTGTTGTCGATCAGCGGCATGATCTTGTTGTGGCGGCTGGCGGTGCGCTGCGCATTCGTGACGTCTTCTTACGGCTGGCGCGAGGGGTTGCGCGCCATCCCCCGCGCGGTCGTCGGCAATGTCATTGCGATCATGGCAGCGCGGCGCGCGCTCTGGCTTTACGTGCAAATGCGGCGCGATGGCGTCGTGCGCTGGGACAAGACTACCCATGCTTTTCCAGATACTTTACCAGCCGAATGACGGCAACGAGCCGCCCCTTACGCGCACTTGGTGTCATTTTGGGCGGTTGGACCGCCGCACGAGTCGTCGCGCTGTGGCCGGTGGCGGGCGCGGTAATCGACGCACCGGTGACGGATGTGGCGCCCGCAGAACTGGCGCAGGTCGTTGTGGCGATAACGCTGGACGACAATGTGCCGCTGTTTGCGGGACGCCCGCTGTCAACGCGGGGTATGAATAAATCGCGGCAAGCGCAGGAATTGGCAGCACGCGAGACATTGGCCGAAACGGGAGCGGTCCCGGTTAAGGCTAAACCGGGCCACCTTATTTCCATCAGCAGCCCGCGGGCGCAAGCCGGTCGCGCCGTTGCACCCGGGCTTCCGGTCATGCGTCCGCCGAGCCGTTTTTCGGGCTCGGCCTGGGCGCTGATGCGCGGCGACGGCGCGCCTTCGTTGGCGAACGGCGGGCAATTGGGCGGAAGCCAGATCGGCGTGCGTCTTTTCTACACGCCTGGTCCCGAAGCGCTGGCAATCACGGCGCGGCTCAGCACGCCATTGTCGCAACCGGGCGGGCGTGAGGCTGCGATCGGCGTGGCACTGCGCGGGCGCAATGTCGGGTTGATCGCCGAACAGCGTTTCTCGCTCGACAAGAGTGGGCGGGATGCGCCGGCAGTCTTTGCATATGGTGGCGTATCCGACGTGAAGGTCGTTGGTGGGGTGAAACTTGATGGCTATGTTCAGGCCGGGGTCGTCGGCGTGAAAGATCCGGCGGCGTTCGTCGACGGGGCTGTCCGCATCGAGCGCGACATTCTCAAAGCTGAAGATGCGAGCCTCTCCGTAGGCGCCGGGATATGGGGCGGCGCGCAACCCGGCGCTGCACGGCTCGACGTCGGCCCGCAGGTCGTAGCGCGGATGCGTATGGCCGAGACGAACCTGCGCGTGTCGGCCGAATGGCGAGAGCGGGTTGCGGGCGATGCCGCACCGTCCTCGGGCCCCAGCGTAACCGTCGGTTTCGACTTTTAAGAGTGCGTTTTCGCGCGCGCGCCGCTAGGCGTCGTCGAGGCACATGGACATCTATCTTCCGATCGCGAACCTGTCGGTCAACGCGCTGGTGATCATCCTTCTGGGCGGTGGCGTCGGGCTGTTGTCGGGGATGTTCGGTGTCGGCGGCGGGTTCCTGACAACCCCGCTGCTGATTTTTTACGGTATACCGCCCACCGTTGCCGCGGCGTCGGCAGCGACGCAAGTCACCGGGGCCAGCGTGTCGGGCGCACTTGCCCATTATCGTCGCGGCGGTGTCGATCTTCAGATGGGTGCCGTGCTCGTTGCGGGCGGGATCATCGGTGCAGTTGCGGGTGCGGGCATATTCAATCTGCTGACCAATTGGGGGCAAATCGATACGATTATTGCGGTGCTCTATGTGGTGCTGCTTGGCAGTATCGGGACGCTGATGATGCGCGAGGCCTGGGCAAGCGTCAAAGCAAAGCTCCGCGGCGAAACCCTGCCGCCAAGCAAGCGGCGCCATCATCCGCTGGTCGCATCGTTGCCAATGCGCTGGCGTTTCTACGCTTCGGGCTTGTACATCTCGCCGTTGGCACCGCTGCTGCTGGGGTTCGTGACCGGCATACTGACCGTGCTGCTCGGGGTCGGCGGCGGTTTCATCATGGTGCCCGCCATGCTCTATTTGCTTGGCATGGCGACGCGCGTCGTCGTTGGGACATCGCTGTTCCAGATCCTGTTCGTTACCGCCGCAACAACGATGGTCCATGCGCTGACCACGCAGGCGGTGGATATTGTGCTCGCTGCGCTGCTGCTGATCGGCAGCGTGATCGGCGCACAGGTTGGCGCGCAGCTCGCCACCAAATTCGCGCCCGACTATCTGCGCCTGTTCCTTGCGGCTATCGTGATCGGCGTGGCGATCCGCATGGCGCTTGGCCTCGGGTGGCAGCCGGATGAGATCTACACGGTGCAATTCGCATGAAGTGGCTGCTGGCGCTTCTTGCCGCTGTCTTCCTCATGGGCGCAAAAGAGCCATTGCTCGTGCCCGACGTGTCGCAACGTGAGGTCGAGATTGCCTATTCATTTACAGGCGCAGAACTGCTGCTGTTCGGCGCGATCATTTATCCCGGCGGGCTGGTGCCCGATGGACGGACCGACATCGCTGTCGTGCTGAAAGGACCATCCCAGTCCATTCTCGTGCGCGAAAAGCGCAAGCTGGCAGGGTTGATCTGGGCGAATGCCGATAGCGCACGGTTCCGTTCCGCGCCGACCTTTTATGCAATCGCGTCGTCGCGACCGCTCGACAAGCTGGTCGATGAACGGACGGCGGCGATTTACGAACTCGGCCTCGGCAACATCCATCTGTCACCGGCAAGCGGCAGCAATCCGACCGATGCCCAGCGGTTCGAAACTGGTTTTGTCGATTTGCGCGCGCGCGGCGAACTGTTCGTCGATCGCCCGGGTGCCGTCGAAATCACGCGCGACGTGTTGTATCGCGCTCGGTTGCGTATTCCGGCGCGCGTACCCGTGGGGCGCTATACTGCCGAGACGTTTTTGATCCGCGACGGCAAAGTCATTGCCGCTGCCACCCGCGACATCGAGGTGCGCAAAACAGGTTTCGAACGCTTTGTCGCGACAGCGGCAGTGAAGTGGCCATTTATCTATGGCCTGTTTGCTGTCGTGCTCTCGGTCGGGTTCGGCTGGGGCGCGGGTGCGCTCTTTCGTCGGCTTTAACGCCCAGCCAGCTTCGCGGCACGGGCACGCCAATTATCGGCCAGCAAGGGGAGTGCCGCAAGAGCGCGTGCCGCTGCCGGGTCTCGGCGGGCGTCGCCTGCAATCAGTAACTTGATGACGCGCTTTACGGTCCACTCGGGGAACGGGCGCTCGATGAGCGATAACGTGTCGCCTGCGGCAACGGTACCTTCCTCGATAACACGGTAATACCAGCCGCACCGTTGCGTCTCGACCATCCTTGGCACGACGTTCGTGCTGTCTAGCCGGTGCGCTTGCTTCCAGCAGGGCTGTCGCCCCTGCGCAATCTCGACGAGCGCTGTGCCCATCCGGTAACGATCGCCGATGCAGGCTGTTTCTTCGGTGATGCCGGTGGTCGATATGTTTTCGCCGAAAGCACCTGGCGCGGCGAGAAGTGCGGTCTCGCCCAAATCGGTCTGCCAACAGTCATAATGGTCGAAGGGATAATGATGGATTGCCTTGTCTGGTCCGCCATGAACCGACAGATCGGCTTGTGCGTCACCCGCGATGCCGAGCCAAGCGACAGCGCGTGGACCGCCGACAGCCGTTTTGGCAATCGCACTGGATTGGCCGTTGGCGAAATTCTGGACGCTGCCCGTCAGCACTGATTCGATTACAAAATCCATATGCCCGACTTAGCATATTCGCTTTAGCCCGCCACCCGCGCGATTCGTCGCGCGGCCGCGGGGCTGGCTATTTCCTCTTAACCATTCTCCCGCCATCGACGGTCTTGAGGTCGTACGGGGGTGAATAATTTGCGAAAAATCGCATCGCTATTCAGGATGAGCATTGCGGCGCTGACGATGATGGTCGCCGCTCCGGCGCAAGCGCAGTTCTGGCAGTGCGTGCCCTACGCCCGCCAGGTCAGCGGCGTCGCAATCCAGGGCAATGCTTACACATGGTGGGATCAGGCTGAAGGACGATACCATCGCGGGTCGGCACCCAAGCAGGGCGCCGTAATGGCGTTCAGATCACAACGTGCGATGCCGCTGGGCCATGTTGCCGTCGTCAGTCAGATTGTTTCGGATCGCGAAGTGCTCCTCGATCATGCCAATTGGTCGCGCGGCGGTAAGATCGAACGCGGCGTTCGCGCTGTCGACGTGTCAGATGCGGGCGACTGGAGCGCGGTAAAAGTCTGGTTCGGTCCGATTGGCGACGTGGGCAGACGTATCAATCCGGTCGCGGGCTTCATTTATCCTGATCAGATCAACGAAATCCTCACGCCGCCTATTCAAACCGCGCGCACGCCGCTCATCGGCAAAGACGTGATCCAACTGGCAATGCTCGAATTGTCGACGAACCGCTAATCGATCTCTTTGGGCAGATCGCGATACCAGACTTCGACTGGCCCGGTGAGTTTGATCGTCAGCGCAGCGCCCTTGCGATCGACTTTCTTGCCGAGTGCAACGCGGATCCATCCTTCGGAAATACAGTATTCATCAACATCGGTGCGCTCGGCATCCTTGAATCGAACGCCAATGCCGCGTTCGAGCGCCTCGGCGTTATAAAAGGGCGATGACGGGTGCGAAGCGATGCGGTCTGGTGGTGTGGCGGGCGGTGTGTCAGTCATGACAGCGCTCGATACAGCGTTTTAGCGACGGGGCAACTATTCGGCATCGGCCTGATTGCGCGGATGAGCGCGCTCAAATGGCGCAAGCGTCATGCAATGATCGAAGATGCGCTGGATTGTAGGGTAGGGCTGCATGTCGAGTTTGTAATTGCCTGCGTTGACAACCTGGGGGACGAGCAGAATGTCCGCCAACCCCGGCGTATCGCCGAAACAAAATTGCCCGGTGCGCGGATCATTGGCAAGTGTTGCTTCAAGACCGGCAAAACCAGTGGCGATCCAGTGATTATACCAGGCACCGATTGCAACTTCGTCGGCAGCAAAATGTTCGCGCAGATATTTGAGCACCCGCAGATTATCGATCGGGTGGATATCGCAGGCAATGCTCTGCGCCAGCGCGCGGACATAGGCGCGTTCCCCCGGATTTTGTGGAAGAAAAGCAGGCACGGGATGCGTCTCGTCAAGATATTCAATGATCGCCAGAGACTGCGTAAGCAGTGTGCCGTCATCGTCGAGCACCGGGATCAGCTTGTGCGGATTCATCGCGCTGAATGATGCCTCAAGATGCGCGCCATGGCGCAAGTGCCAGGGCGTATCTTGATACGTAATTTCTTTAAGATTGAGCGCAATGCGGACGCGGAACGATGCCGACGACCGGTAATAGCCGTGCAGTATCATTTCTAGTGTCGGTGACCCGGTTTCAGCTTGTAGCGCGCGCCTTCGAACCCGTCGAATATGCCTGCGATCGCAGGGTGATCGACGGGCTCCTCGCTGTCATCGACAACAAGGTTTTGCTGGCTGACATAGGCTACGTAATTGCTGTCGGCATTTTCGGCGAGTAAATGGTAAAACGGCTGGTCCTTCGACGGACGGATCGATTCCGGAATCGATTCATACCATTCGTCGCTATTGGCAAAAACCGGATCGACATCGAAAATTACGCCGCGAAAATCGAAATGGCGGTGGCGCACGATGTCACCGATATCGAACCGCGCATGGGCGACGCTGGGAAGTTTCGTGTTTTTTGGAATGGCATTGTGAATGTGCATACCGGTAATTTAGGGCTTCGCGCGCACAACACAAGCGGCGCAGACTTGGCAAGCCGACTTCGCTTCGCTAAGCGCCGCACTTCGATTTCGCCAAGGCTGCCAGCGCGCACCTTGTCCTCTGCGGAGAGGTGGCTGAGTGGTCGAAAGCACCGCACTCGAAATGCGGCGTGCCCGTGAGGGTACCCAGGGTTCGAATCCCTGCCTCTCCGCCATGCAGTCTTTTATCCCTTAACTTGAATAGCTTAGCACACATTTAGCTGCGAATTTTCCGTTATGTAATTTTGACGGTTTTCCCACATTTCTGCGCTCTAACTTGCTGAACTAGAATGATAATTTGGGATTTTATGCCCACATTTCCGATGCTTGGGATACCCAGCTTTCGAATCTGATGCGCTCCGCCACCTAGTCCTAACTATATGATATCATTGGATAAATTGCGGTGAATGTGCCCCGTTTCCGCGCCATTCCCATTTAATTCGGTACTGCGGAGAGTCAAATACAAACCAAAATTACAGGATTTTCGGCGGTTTTCTCTGCAGGGAGATTGCCAGGTACCCAATTCGAAATTCTGCATCCTCCGGTCATTAGCTCAATCAACTTCGACAATGCGCATCACTCGATTGGCTACTCATTAAACGGGACTATTCCCGATTAACGCGCGTTAAAACGGGAATTCCGCAAATATTAGCTCAAAGCGGTCATACGATGATCTTCTAACATGTTGATAAAAGACGACTTTTGGTTGCAGTTCCCGTAGAATGAGAAACGGGAATTGCAGTTGCAAAAACGGGACTGCTCCAGGGCATAAATGCTCAAAAGCGCGGATCGCACACTGCCGGGGTAATCCGCGCAATTTTGCGCCCGCGCTTGCACTTGATCGTCATTGAACTTAAAAGCGCGCTGTCGAGAGAAGGGAGACCTGACCCGTTGAGGGTCGGAGTGCCTGCTCGGCGATGTCGTGCAAGTCCTTCGTTCCTCAACTTTTTTGAGGAAGTGACTATGACGAACTCGACGAAACGAACTCCTAAAATTGTTGCTCAGCTTGACCAACCTGATCTCGGGCCGGTTGAGCAAATCGCCATCGACCTGCTCAAGCCCTATGCCAACAATGCCCGTACGCATGATGAGCGGCAGCTGGAGAAGATCAAGGGTTCGCTCCAGGCTTTTGGTTGGATGAACCCCATTCTCGCCGAGCAAGACGGCACTATCATCGCTGGCCACGGTCGTTGGATGGCGGCCAAATTGCTCGGACTTAAACACTGTCCAGTCATACGCGTCGAGCATCTGACCCCTGACGCAGCCAGAGCGTATCGCCTGGCCGACAATCGCCTGGCCGAACTGTCAGGCTGGGACAAGAGCATCTTGGAAATCGAACTTCAGCATCTTTCGTCGATCGACCTCGATTACAACATCGAACTAATTGGGTGGGATCATACCGAAATTGATATCCTGCTCGATAAGGAAGCCGACGCCGACGCGGCGGGCGATCCCGCTGATGCGGATGTAGGTCCGCCCGAGAGCGATACTGTATCGCGGCTCGGTGATCTGTATATCCTTGGCAAGCACCGGCTGTTGTGCGGTTCAGC
>JAYTAP010000033.1:0-102130 GCA_043737475.1 Sphingomonas sp. | reverse complement strand
ATCCTGCGCTTCGCGATCGTCACGCCGATCTCGCTGCTTTTCCCGCCGCTCCGGCGCCTCGCCACGGCCAAGCTTTCGGCCATGACCATCAACCCCGGCTTTTCCCGCGAAGACTTTGCCCGCGCCGCAAGCCCGGCCTGGCTGGTCCAGGAGATTGCCTGCTGGCTGTGGAGCTGGACGGTGATCGGCCTGGCGGGCGCCCGGGTGATCCCCGTGCGCGCGCTTGTGATCACCATCATCATCTATGCCGCGATGGCGTTCCTGAACCAGCTGCGCACGGCGGTCGCCCACGTCTGGGCCAATGATGGAGCGCCGATGAAGGTACTCGACCAGTTCCTGGATACGGTAAATATACCGCCGCCGGCCACCCTGCCGATGCTGTGGGCGCCGGTGGGCCTGCGCTACCACGCCCTGCACCACCTGATGCCACGCGTGCCCTATCACAACCTTGGCGCCGCTCACCGGCGACTGATGGCCAAGTTGCCGGCCGATAGCCCCTACGCCCAGGCGTCGCGCGCCGAGCTCGGACCGGCGCTGTCGGACTTGCTCAGGCGGATGCGGGCGCGCGCCTAAGCGTCTTCGCTGGCCAGTTTCTCGATGCGTTTGGCGGCGGCTTCCAGGGCGCTGACGGCGCGGGTCTCGACGCGGGCGCGGTCGGTCTGGGTGCGGCTGATCTCAGCCTGCAGTGAGGCAAGACGGCTGCGTGCATCGGCCAGCTCATCGGCCAGCAACAGCGCGCCCATCAGAAACAGCCGGGTGTCGCCCAATTGGCCCATGTCCTGGCTGACCTGGCGGACCTGGTGGTCGAACAGCTTGGCCAACTCAAGCAGGTGCTGCTCCTGGCCGTCCTCGCAGCCCACCGCATAGGGCCGGCCATTCACTTCGACGCTAATCTGGGCCATGGCTCAGTGCTCCTGCATGTCGGCAGCAAGGGCGGGTGCGGCGCCGTTCAGCGCAGCGCGGATTTCGGCGATGGCGCGGCCAAGGGCCTGCGAGGCCTCGGCCCCGGCCTCTTCCAGTTCCCGCTCGCGGGCGCGGGATTCATCCAGTTGCGAGGCCAGATTGGCGCGGTCCTGGTCGAAGAGTCCACCGGCCTCGGCGCCGGCTTCCTTCATCATTCCGCTAAGGCGCTGCTCAAGCCCGTGCATGGCGCGCTCCAGCCGTTTGGCCGCCAGGTCCAGGGCGCTCTCGTTGCCGCCGCTCATCGCCGTCTCCCGAAGTCTCGAGGCCAAGGAACTATAGACCTGCGTCGCCTTGCATCGGAAGCACGCCCTTTTCTTGACCGCCAACCGCTCGCGTGCGACCCGACCCCGCATTCCTTAACGCCGGATAGATTTAAGCACCCGATGCCTGCCAAGCTGACGAAAATGGCCGACGCCATCCGCGTGCTGTCGATGGACGCGGTCCACAAGGCCAAGTCCGGCCACCAGGGCATGCCGATGGGCATGGCCGATGTCGCGACGGTCCTGTTCACCAAATATCTGAAGTTCGATGCGCAGGCTCCAAAATGGCCCGATCGCGACCGGTTTGTCCTGTCTGCGGGGCACGGCTCGATGCTGGCATATTCGACGCTTTATCTGACGGGCTATGCAGCACCGACGATCGAGGACATCCGCAATTTCCGTCAGTTGGGCAGCCCCTGCGCAGGGCACCCCGAAAACTTCGAGCTCGAAGGCGTCGAATGCACGACGGGGCCGCTCGGGCAAGGTCTTGCGATGGCTGTCGGCATGGCGATTGCCGAGCGGCATTTGAATGCTCAGTTCGGTGACGAACTTGTCGATCATCACACATATGTCATTGCGGGCGATGGGTGCCTGATGGAAGGGATCAACCATGAGGCCGTTGGACTCGCCGGGCATCTCGGGCTGGGACGGCTAATCGTATTCTGGGACGACAACCGGATTACCATCGATGGCGCAACAACCCTGTCGACGAGCGAGGATATTCCGGCGCGCCACCGTGCTTGCGGATGGCATGTCGAACAATGCGATGGTCATGATTTCAATGATATCGATCGCGCTATTCAAAGCGCATTGGAAGACAATCGGCCAACGTTGATCGCGTGTCGCACGCTGATCGGCAAGGGCGCACCGAACAAGCAGGGCACCAAGGCGCCACACGGCAGTCCGCTTGGCAAAGACGAAATCGCCGCAACAAGAGCAGCGATCGACTGGCCGTATGCCCCGTTCGACGTTCCCGAAGATATTCGAGCGGAATGGCGGATCGCCGGTTCGCGTGGTGCAGCGACTCACTCGGCCTGGGCCGAGCGACTGGCGGCCTCTCCTCATGCTGCGTCGTTTGCCGACCGAATGACGGTTTCGTCCAAAATCGACTGGCTTCAGCCGCACCTCGATGCTTTAATTAAAGCGCCGCAGAAGGTTGCGACGCGCAAGGCTTCCGAAATGGCGCTGACCTCAGCGACGGCTGCTATACCGGCGATGGTCGGCGGTTCGGCCGACCTGACAGGATCGAATTTCACCAAGACGGTGTCGACCGACGTGCTCGACGCAGCAAATTATGGTGGCCGTTACATAAATTACGGCATTCGTGAATTCGGCATGGCCGCTGCGATGAACGGCATGGCGCTGCATGGCGGGATCATTCCCTATGGTGGGACGTTCCTGATATTCTCGGACTATTGCCGTGCGGCGATCCGGCTTTCGGCGCTCCAGAATGCGCGCGTAATCTACGTAATGACACATGATTCGATCGGCGTCGGCGAGGACGGGCCGACGCACCAGCCGATCGAGCAGATCATGTCATTACGGCTGATTCCGAACCTCGATGTTTTCCGGCCGTGCGACACGATCGAAACCGCCGAATGCTGGGCGTTGGCTCTCGAGAAGACCGATGGGCCTGCTGTTCTGGCACTGTCGCGTCAAAACCTGCCGCAATTGCGCACGGATATCGGCGAGAATTGGTCAGCGCGCGGCGGCTACACGTTGCGCGCTGCCACGGCTGGCCGGAAAGTGATCCTCATAGCGACAGGCTCTGAAACATCGCTCGCGGTATCAGTCGCCGAAAAGCTCGAAACGCAGGGCATCGGAGCCGACGTCGTGTCGATGCCGAGTTGGGAGCGTTTCGACGCCCAGACAACCGCCTACCGCGCCGACGTCCTGCCGCACGGACCTCTACGCGTTTCGATCGAAGCGGGGACAACGATGGGATGGGAGCGCTATGTCGGGGCCGGTCTGCGCTTCGGCATCGATACGTTTGGTGCTTCAGGACCAATCGACGCGTTATACGAGCATTTCGGCCTGACGGCCGATGCGATAACCCCCCAAATCATCAATGAATTAAAGAAGGACTGACCATGGCTGTAAAAGTTGCGATCAACGGTTTCGGGCGTATCGGGCGTCTTGTCGCACGTGCGATCCTCGAACGTGCCGATTGCGGGCTTGAACTTGTCGCGATCAATGACCTTTCCGATGCGAAGTCGAACGCCATGCTGTTCAAGCGCGACAGCGTGCACGGGGCCTATCCCGGCACGGTTACGGCAGACGGCAATGACATCATCATCGATGGCAAGCGCATCCATGTAACGGCAGAACGCGATCCGGCAAAATTGCCGCACGCCGCTGACGGCATCGACATCGCGCTTGAATGCACGGGATTTTTCACTGATCGCGAGGCGGCGCAAAAACACCTCGATGCAGGCGCCAAGCGCGTGCTCATTTCAGCGCCTGGCAAGGGTGTCGATCTGACGGTCGTTTTTGGCGTGAATCACGAGAAACTGACAGCGGAGCACAGGATCGTTTCGAACGCCTCGTGCACGACGAACTGCCTCGCACCCGTTGCGAAAGTACTGAACGATGCCATTGGCATTGAACGCGGATTGATGACAACGATTCATGCCTATACTAATGACCAGAAGATTCTCGACCAGATCCATCCCGACATGCGCCGTGCGCGTGCCGCGGGCATGTCGATCATCCCGACGACGACTGGCGCCGCACGAGCGGTCGGTGAAGTCCTGCCCGAATTGAAAGGCAAGCTCGACGGCTCGGCAGTGCGCGTACCGACGCCCAACGTATCGCTGGTCGATCTGACGTTCACGCCGTCGCGCGATACATCGCGCGACGAAGTCAACGCGATCCTGAAGGCGGCATCGGAAACCGGGCCGCTCGCGGGCATTCTCGATTACACCGACGAGCCGCTTGTCTCGATTGATCTCAATCACAATGCCTCGTCCTCCACAGTCGATAGCCTCGAGACTGCAGTGATCGACGGAAAGCTCGTTCGTGTCGTCAGCTGGTATGACAATGAGTGGGGCTTTTCGAACCGCATGATCGACACCGCAGGCGCGATCGGCAAGCTGATCTGATGACGTTCAGGACGCTCGACGACTTGGGCGACGTTCAGGGCAAGCGCATTCTGGTGCGTGAAGACCTGAACGTGCCGATGGCGGATGGCGTCGTCACCGACGACACGCGCTTCCGGGCAACTGTCGCGACGGTAACCGAACTGGCCGACAAGGGTGCGATCGTGCTTATTCTGGCGCATTTCGGGCGTCCGAAGGGGCGAAGTGCCGATCACTCGCTGTCGCAGCTCACCGGGGCTTATTCGGACGTTCTGGGCCGGCCAGTCCATTTTATCGATTGGGAAGGCGATGCGGCAGCAGTGGCAGCGCTTTCACCCGGTGATATCGCGGTCCTTGAGAATACCCGATTCTTTTCCGGTGAAGAGACGAATGATCCCGCCTTGGTGGCGCGGTTCGCAGCGTTGGGCGATATCTACGTCAATGATGCCTTTTCGACAGCACACCGTGCGCACGCGTCTACGGAAGGGCTGGCGCGCGTTTTGCCTGCGTATGCCGGGCGCGCGATGGAAGCCGAACTGAAAGCCTTGAAAAAGGCGCTGGGCGATCCCGAGCACCCCGTGGCAGCTGTGGTTGGCGGGGCAAAAGTGTCGACCAAGCTCGATGTGCTCAGGCATATGGTCACGAAGGTCGATCACCTGATCATTGGCGGCGGGATGGCGAACACGTTTCTTGCAGCGCGCGGCATCGATGTCGGCAAGTCGCTATGCGAACATGACCTGGTCGATACGGCCAATGCCATTTTCGATGCGGCGGAGAAGGCGGGCTGCACGATCCACTTACCCTATGACGTCGTGACGTCACGCGAATTCCGCGCAAACCCACCAACGCGTACGATTAATGTGCACGAAGTGGCAGCGGACGAGATGGTCCTCGATATTGGCCCGGCCGCTGTGGAGGCCCTTGCTGATGTCCTCAAAAATTGCCGCACCCTCGTCTGGAACGGGCCGCTTGGCGCGTTCGAAACACCGCCTTTTGACGCGGCTACCGTGGCACTGGCGCGGACAGCGGCGGCGTTGACGCGCGACGGATCGCTTGTTTCGGTTGCGGGCGGCGGCGATACGGTGGCCGCGCTTAATCAGGCCGGCTGTGCGGATGATTTCACGTTCGTTTCAACGGCGGGGGGTGCGTTCCTCGAATGGATGGAAGGGCGCGAGTTGCCGGGAGTTGCGGCACTCGCTCGCGCTGGCTAAGCGCCGCGGCAATACATATGTCTGCACAAGGGGCACCCCATGACACCGACCGTTCGCGCTATTCTTGACAATTACGAGTCCGACAATCCCGGCGTGAAGGGCAATCTTGCGCGCATATTGATGCATGGGAAGCTCGGCGGGACGGGCAAACTCGTCATTCTGCCGGTCGATCAGGGGTTCGAACATGGCCCTGCGCGGTCGTTTTCAGTCAATCCGGATGCTTATGATCCGCACTACCATTATCAGATCGCGATCGACGCGGGTTTGTCTGCTTATGCCGCGCCGTTGGGCATGATCGAAGCGGGGGCTGCGACGTTTGCCGGGCAAATCCCGACGATCCTGAAGGTCAACAGCTCGAACAGCTGGGCGACGGTCGTCAATCAAGCGTTGACCGGTGGTGTCGAGGACGCGCTCCGGCTCGGCTGTTCGGCGATCGGGTTCACGATCTATCCCGGCTCCGACGACGTATTCGGGATGATGGAGCAAATCCGCGAAATGTCTGACCATGCCAAGTCGGTTGGCATCGCTACGGTGATCTGGAGCTATCCGCGCGGCGGGGCATTGCCGAAGTCGGGCGAACTGGCGCTCGATGTGGGCGCGTATGCGGCGCACATGGCGGCATTGCTCGGTGCGCATATAATCAAGGTGAAGCTGCCCAGCGACCACGTCGAACAGGGCGATGCGAAGAAAGCCTATGAAGGCTTCGATGGCAGCACCCAAGCCAAGCGTGTCGCACATGTCGTGCAGGCGTGCTTCAACGGGCGGCGGATTGTGGTGTTCTCGGGCGGCGCAGCCAAGGGCGCAGACGCCGTGTATCAGGACGCGCGCGATATTCGCGACGGTGGCGGCAACGGCTCGATCATCGGGCGGAACACGTTCCAGCGGCCCCGCGCTGACGCATTGGCGATGCTCGAAAAGCTGGTGCGGATTTATAAGGGGGAAGAGTGAGAATGGGCACGACTTCACTGGACCTCGGTTGCGGATCGAAGCCCCAAAACCCTTATGCTGCAGACGAAGTAAGGGGTGTCGATATCCGTGAGGATTTAGACAACGGCATTCACAAAGCGGACTTGATCAAGGATGGCATACCGTTCGCGGATGAGTCGTTTGACTTCGTGACAGCTTTTGATTTTATCGAGCATGTGCCGCGGATCATTTACGCTCCCGACCAGCAATATCCCTTCGTAAATATCATGAATGAAATTTGGCGCGTCTTAAAACCCGGCGGAACGTTTTTATCGCACACGCCTGCTTATCCGAAAGCCGAGGCGTTCCAAGACCCGACACATGTTAATATCATTACGAAAGATACGTTCCGTCTGTATTTCGATCACCAGCGCATTTTGGCACGAATGTATGGATTTCGCGGCGCATTCATCGTCGAACGACAACATTGGGCAGGTGCGCATCTTATCTCTCAATTGAAAAAGACAGAGTCGCCCGAATTATGCGTTGTGCGGAGTCGTTATTGGTTTCAGCGGATGTGGCGTGGCTACTAAAACAAGTGGGGAAATGCTAGGCGCGTTGCGATTGGACAACGATCTGCCCCCCCTTGACGCCTCCTTCGGCGAACGTTTTGCCCGCGAGCGCCGTCCCGCGTGTCAGCTTTATCTGATTTCCCCGCCTGTAATCGATGCCGCATTTGCCGAGCGCCTCCAGCGCGCCGTTACCGCTGGCGCCGTTGCGGCGTTTCAGCTTCGGCTGAAGGGCATAGACGACCATGCGACAGCCGCGCTCGCCGATCCGCTCCAGCGTATCTGTGCCGACAATGACGTGGCGTTCATCGTCAATGACAGCATTGGCCTTGCGAAACGGCTGGGCGCGGACGGGGTGCATCTGGGGCAGTCCGACGGCGATCCGCGGGAGGCGCGTGAAGTTCTGGGCCGCGAGGCACAGATCGGGGTGACCTGTCACGACAGCCGCCACCTTGCGATGGAAGCGGGCGAGGCGGGGGCGGATTATGTGGCGTTCGGGCCTTTCTATCCGACGACGACCAAGCCGAGCGAATACCGCCCCGATCCTGCGATTTTGACATGGTGGCAAACGCTGTTCGGCACGCCGTGTGTTGCGATCGGCGGGGTAACGCCGGACAATGCGCGGCCGCTCGTAGAAGCGGGCGCGGATTTCATTGCGGTGTGCAACGCTGTGTGGGGGAACGACGAAGCGGCGGCGGTGAAGGCGTTCGCCGCGGTCCTTGCCCGATAGGCTGCCACCGGCTATCGGCGCGACTGCTCTTTCAATCGGTAGGTCTCCCATGAAAATCAACGCGGTCGAAATCCGTCCCGGCAATATCCTTGAGTATGAAGGTGGCATCTGGCGCGCGGTGAAAATCCAGCACACGCAGCCCGGCAAGGGCGGCGCCTATATGCAGGTTGAGTTGAAAAACCTGCGCGATGGCCGCAAGAACAACGTTCGGTTCCGGTCTGCTGAAACCGTGGAAAAAGTTCGTCTGGAGCAGCGCGATTTTCAGTTCCTGTTTGCCGATGGCGACGTGCTGACCTTCATGAACAAGGAAACCTATGATCAGGTGACGTTGCCGCGCGATCTGCTCGGCGATGCGGCCGCGTTTCTTCAGGATGGCATGGATGTCGTCATGGAAATGAACGATGACGAGGCACTGTCGGTGGCGCTGCCCGATACGATCGAAGCAATGATCGTCGAAGCCGATGCGGTGGTAAAAGGGCAGACGGCGTCTTCGTCGTACAAGCCTGCGGTGCTTGAAAATGGTGTCCGTGTCATGGTCCCGCCGCATATTGGGGCGGGCACGCGGATTGTGGTCGATGTTTACGAACAGACATATGTGAAGCGCGCGGAAGGCTGATATGGTTTCCCATTCCGGCCTGATGACGATCATGGACCGTGCCGTGCGCAAGGCGGCGCCACGATTGCGTCGTGATTTCAATGAAGTCCAGCAATTGCAGGTCAGCCGCAAAGGGCCGGCCGATTTCGTGTCGATGGCCGACAAGCGCGCCGAAGATGCGATATACAATGAACTGAACAAGGCACGGCCTGACTGGGCCTTGTTGATGGAAGAATCGGGCGAAATTGCGGGCGATCCGACCAAGCCGCGCTGGATCGTCGATCCTTTGGATGGCACGACCAATTTTCTGCATGGCATTCCGCATTTCGCGATTTCGATCGCGGTCGAAGAGCCTATGCCCAATGGCAAACGCGAGATTACGTCGGCGCTGACCTATCAGCCGCTTACTGACGAAATGTTCTGGGCCGAAAAAGGGCGCGGTGCCTGGCTGACCGACCGGCGTCTTCGCGTGTCGGCACGGACTGATTTGTCGGAGTCGCTGATTGGAACCGGGATACCGTTCCTTGGGCACGGCGATTTTGCACAGTGGAGCCGCATTTTCGGGGCCGTCGCGCCCGAAGTCGCTGGGATCAGACGGTTCGGGTCGGCGGCACTTGATTTGGCTTGGGTCGCGGCCGGTCGATATGATGGCTTTTGGGAAAGTCATTTGCAGCCGTGGGATGTTGCAGCGGGCATGCTGCTGGTGCGTGAGGCGGGCGGTTTCGTGACCGATTTCCGCGGCGGTGACCGGTCAATGGAGCGCAACGAATTTCTCGCGGCAAGCGATGGGCTTCATTCGCGGCTTCACAAGCTGGTTGCTGGGGCATTGCGCTAATCAAATTGGTGTTTGCTGCGCTTGCGAAGGGCTATGGGCTGGCCTACATCACCAGCACGCGGAAACGTCAATTTTTATCGCGAAGGAGTCGTGACTATGGCGTCGTCCGCCGCCGGGTATCTGCCGATTTTGCTCTTTCTGGGCATTGCCCTGTTCATATCGAGCGCGTTTGTCTTTCTGCCGATGATCGCGCAGCGGTTTACCGGGGCATATAAACCGTCGCCCGAGAAGCTTAGCGAATATGAGTGCGGATTTCCGGCCTTTGAAGACAGCCGCTCGCAGTTTGACGTTCGCTTTTACCTCGTCGCCATTCTGTTCATCATTTTCGATCTTGAAGCGGCCTTTCTCTTCCCCTGGGCAGTCTCGCTGCATGGTATTGGCATTGTCGGCTGGGCGGCGATGATGATTTTTCTGCTCGAGCTCATCCTTGGCTACGTCTACGCGTGGAAAAAGGGAGCACTCGAATGGGAGTAGAGCTCACTCCGCGCGAAAATCCGCTTTTGAAGGAAAGCGAACTTGCGCTGCGAAACGACGGTTTCCTGAGCGACCTGAATAGTGAACTCACCGACAAGGGTTTCCTTGTCGCATCGGCCGAGGACCTGTTCCACTGGGCGCGCACAGGTTCGCTGTGGTGGATGACCTTCGGGCTGGCGTGCTGCGCGGTCGAGATGATCCATGTCAACATGCCGCGCTACGATCTCGAGCGGTTCGGCGTTGCACCCCGCGCGTCCCCGCGTCAGTCAGACGTCATGATTGTCGCCGGAACGCTTTGTAACAAGATGGCCCCTGCACTGCGCAAGGTTTATGACCAGATGTCCGATCCGAAATATGTGATTTCGATGGGCAGTTGCGCGAATGGTGGCGGCTATTATCACTACAGCTACAGCGTCGTGCGCGGATGCGACCGGATCGTGCCCGTGGATATTTACGTCCCCGGATGCCCGCCGACCGCCGAGGCGCTGCTATACGGCATTATGCAGCTACAGCGGAAAATCCGCCGCAGCGGGACGATCGAACGGTAATGCATAGTGCGCCTGTCTTTGCATCGAATGATGGCGTGATTGCTGCAGCATTGGATGCGTGCGGCAAGGCCGTGCTCGATGCGGTCGATCTCGTTGGTGAAGTCACGCTGACCGTGCAGCGCGAGGCGATTGTCGATGTGCTCGGCGCGCTTCGTGACGATTGCGGTTACCAGCAGTTGATGGAAATTGCGGGTGTCGATTATCTCGATCGGACTGAGCGGTTTGAAGTTGTTTATCATTTGCTTTCGCTGACAAAAAACCATCGGATCCGCGTCAAGGTTTCGACCGACGAAGCGCACGCTGTGCCGTCGGTCACGGGGCTGTGGCCCGTCGCGGGCTGGCTCGAGCGTGAAGTTTTCGACATGTACGGCGTGCTGTTCAGCGGCAATACCGATCTGCGTCGCATCCTGACCGATTATGGATTTCGCGGGCATCCGTTTCGCAAAGACTTTCCGCTGACCGGCTATGTCGAGCTGCGTTATTCCGAAGAAGCCAAGCGCGTGGTTTACGAACCGGTGAAGCTGGCGCAGGACATGCGCTCGTTCGATTTTCTGTCACCGTGGGAAGGGGCCGATTACGCGCTTCCGGGCGACGAGAAAGCGCATGTGCCTGAAGCCAAGGGCGCGCCGACGCCATTGACCGCTGATGCAATCGCAAAGGCGGACGGCGCGAAAATGCCGCCGTCGGTCGTTCATGACCCTAAAGTGACCGAAAAGCCGTCGGACACGGGCGCAGGTGCCGCTGCGAACGAAGCCGCAAAGCCCAAGCGCGTGCGCAAGAAAAAGGGTGAAATCTGATGGAAACCCTTGAGCAGCTGACGGCGGAAACAACGGCCGCCGACCCGACGCCGGGTGACGTCGAAATCCAGAATTATACCATCAATTTCGGGCCGCAACATCCTGCTGCCCATGGCGTGTTGCGGCTGGTCATGGAACTGGACGGCGAGATCGTCGAGCGCGTCGATCCGCATGTCGGGCTGCTTCACCGCGGCACCGAAAAGCTTATCGAGCACAAGACCTATCTTCAGGCGCTGCCTTATTTCGACCGGCTCGATTATTGTTCGCCGCTGTGCATGGAGCATAGTTATGTGCTCGCCATCGAAAAGCTGCTCGATCTCGAAGTGCCAATCCGCGCGCAATATCTGCGCGTGTTTTTCGCCGAATTGACGCGCATTTCCAATCATATGCTCAATCTCGGGTCGCATGTGATGGACGTTGGCGCGATGACGCCGAACCTGTGGATGTTCGAAATCCGCGAGGACTGCATGAACTTTTTCGAGCGGGCCTCGGGCGCGCGGATGCACAGTGCCTATTTCCGCCCCGGTGGCGTGCATCAGGATGTGCCGCTCAAGCTGCTGACTGACATTGCGGACTGGCTCGACACGCGCTTGCCGCGCCTGTTCGAGGATGCAATTTCGCTCGTCGCCGACAACCGCATTTTCAAGCAGCGCAATGTCGACATCGGCGTCGTGACCAAGGACGATGCGGTGCGCTGGGGCTTTTCGGGGCCAATGATCCGCGGGTCGGGCATCGCGTGGGATCTGCGCAAGTCGCAACCCTATGACGTTTACGCCAAGATGGACTTCGACGTGCCAGTAGGGACGCGCGGCGATTGCTATGACCGCTTTATGGTCCGCGTCGAGGAAGTACGGCAATCGGTGCGCATCATGAAGCAATGCCTGCAGGACATGCTCGAAGGCCCGATCGCGAGCGAAGACCGCAAAGTCGTTCCGCCCAAGCGCGCCGAAATGAAGCGGTCGATGGAAGCGATGATCCACCATTTCAAACTTTATACCGAAGGCTTCCATGTGCCCGCCGGGGAAGTTTACGTTGCCACCGAAAGCCCCAAGGGCGAATTCGGCGTCTATCTGGTCAGCGACGGGACGAACAAACCATACCGCTGCAAAATCCGTCCGACCGCCTTTTCACATTTGCAAGCGATGGACTTCATGCTGAAAGGCCACATGCTCGCGGACGCGACGGCTGTGCTCGGCGCGATGGACATTGTGTTCGGGGAGTGTGACCGGTGAAGATCCCGACTACGAAGTCGCTGCGGCGGATCAACCTGATCGGCGGGACAGTTTCGCTTGTTGCTTTTACAGGAATGTTCTTTCCCTCACTTGGTTTCGACCAAAGTTTCTTCGCGTTGTTTTTGCTTGGGCTAACGGTGGCCGGTTTCGCGCTCATTTGGGAAAAGATTCGGGCGGCAAAGGTCGAAATGCCAAAGTGGATCGGCAAGACCGATGGCTGACACCCCTCACATCCCCGACGAAGCCGAAACCCGTGCGCGCTGGGGCAAGTTCGCTTGGGGCAAAGATAACGCCGCCAAGGCGAAAGAGATTATCGCGCGCTATCCGCCGGGGCGGCAGCAATCGGCAGTGATGCCGCTGCTCGATCTTGCCCAGCGGCAGGTCGGGGCGGAGACCAATACGCAAGGCTGGCTACCCGTGCCAGTGATCGAGTTCGTCGCGGCGCAACTCGGCATGCCGTTCATGCGCGCCTATGAGGTTGCGACTTTTTATACGATGTATAACCTCGCGCCGGTCGGCCGTTATCATGTGCAGGTGTGCGGGACGACGCCGTGCATGTTGCGCGGGAGCGACGATGTGCTTGCCGCTTGCGCGAACCGGGGGATGGCGAAGGGGCGGACAACACCTGACGGCCTGTTCACGCTAACCGAAGTCGAATGTCTCGGTGCCTGCGCCAACGCGCCGATGGTGCAGATCAACGATGATAATTTTGAAGACCTGACTTATGACAGCATGGAAGCAATCTTGAGTGCGCTTGCCGAAGGGCGGCCTGTGACGCCGGGGCCACAGATCAAGCGGCAAGTAAGCTGCCCCGAAGGTGGACCGACCGCGTTAATAGAGATGGTCAGCGGGAATCACGATTACCGGAAGGAATGGGCAAATGGCTGAGGAAACGGAAATTCTCAATTTCATTGGCGAACAATTCCGACGGCTGAATACGCGTTTTGATAATCTCGAGGCCGATGTGCATGAATTGAAAACACGTGTCACTGCACTTGATGAGCACATGACCGGCATTTTCATTGCGTTGTCCGGCGTCAATACGCGACTTGATCGCGTTGATGAACGAGTAAAGCGCATCGAACGCAGGCTTGATTTAACGGATGTTCGCTAATGCTCGCTGACAAAGATCGGATTTTCACGAACCTTTATGGTTTTCAGCCATGGAATCTGTCGTCTGCACTTAAACGCGGTGATTGGGACGGGACGAAAGCGCTCATGGCGCTCGGTCAGGACGGCATTATTGACGCGGTCAAGGCATCGGGCCTGCGCGGGCGCGGCGGGGCTGGGTTTCCGACGGGTATGAAGTGGAGCTTCATGCCCAAGGAACCGACCGAAGGCCGACCTAATTTCCTCGTCATCAATGCCGATGAGTCCGAACCGGGTAGTTGCAAGGATCGCGAAATTATCCGCAACGATCCGCACAAGCTGATCGAAGGGGCGTTGATCGCTGGCTACGCGATGCGCGCGCGGGCGGCCTACATCTACATCCGCGGCGAATATATCCGTGAGGCCGAAGTGCTGTTTGCTGCCGTTGCTGAGGCTTATGCCAAGGGTTTCATCGGCAAGAATGCCTGCAAATCGGGATACCATTTCGATGTGTTCGTGCACCGTGGCGCGGGCGCGTACATTTGCGGTGAAGAGACCGCGATGCTGGAATCGCTTGAGGGGAAGAAGGGCCAACCGCGCCTGAAGCCGCCGTTCCCGGCGGGCGCGGGACTTTATGGCTGCCCGACGACGGTAAACAATGTCGAAAGCATTGCGGTCGTCCCCACAATTTTGCGACGCGGCGCAGCGTGGTTTGCAGGAATCGGCAACCCGAAGAATGAAGGCACCAAGCTGTTCCAAATTTCGGGCCATGTGAACAAGCCTTGCGTCGTCGAGGACGCGATGGGCATCCCGTTCCGCGAATTGATCGACAAGCATTGCGGCGGCATCCGCGGCGGGTGGGATAATCTGCTTGCGGTTATCCCTGGCGGATCGTCGGTGCCGCTCGTGCCGGCCGCCGAGATCATGGACGCGCCAATGGACTTCGACGGATTGAAGGCGCTCGGATCGGGGTTGGGAACCGCTGCGGTTATCGTGATGGACAAATCAACCGACATTGTGCGTGCTATTTCGCGGTTGAGCTATTTTTACAAGCATGAGTCGTGTGGACAGTGCACTCCATGCCGCGAAGGCACTGGATGGATGTGGCGGATGATGGAACGGCTGCGGACCGGCGACGCCGACATTGGCGAAATCGATCTGCTACACGACGTAACCAAGCAAATCGAAGGCCACACGATCTGCGCACTAGGCGATGCAGCGGCTTGGCCGATCCAGGGGCTGATCCGCCATTTCCGTCCAGAGATCGAGCGGCGGATCAACGAGCGTGCAGGCGGCGAAATGCTGGAAGCAGCAGAATAATGCTGATCGCCCGATTGCTATTCGGAATGTCTTGTATTCTGGCCGTTCCGGCGCTCGCTCAAAATAACGGATCGAACGATTATGGTGGCGGGACGCGGCTTCAACCGCGCGCAGCACAAATCGTTCAAAGCGGGCCGTATGCGGCTCAGTTGGTGCTCCAGCAATTTGCCATGTGTCTTGTTACTCGGCGTATGGGATCGACGGAGCAAGCCTTGGCGCTGCCCCTTGATACGCCTGGCTACGACAAAGGAATACAGCGCTTGTTTGCAAGTGTCGGTGATGCTTGTTTGGAAGGGTCGGGAGATCTGCAGTTTCCTGCCTCGCTTTTGCGCGGATCGCTGTTTGAGGCTCTATACCGGCGCAAGTTTGGACCGAGCGGGGTTGATAACTTTCCGGGTAATTTTGAAACTGGTTATGCGGCGTCGTTTGCGACTCCGCTGTCTCCTGAGGTGCGGCAACATATAACTTTGCAGCAGTTTTCGGAATGCGTGATCAAATCTGATGCCGCAAATGTCAGGCGGCTTGTTTTGTCGTCGCCTGGCTCCAGTTCCGAAGAAGCATCGATTGTGACGCTTTCATCAGGCTTCTCGTCGTGCTTCCCCGCTGGAACTTCGTTGAAAATGACGAAACCCTCATTGCGCGCCATGATGGCAGAAGCATTATACCGGATGAATGTCCTGATTGGTGCACAGGAGGGGGCGCAGTGAGCGTCGTTTTTAGTCTGCCACTCGTTGCCGCAAATGAGCACTTTCGCCAACGCACTGCGCCGTCTATGGCTAATGCGGCAAGGGACAACATCATGCTGGAGTCAGCACAATGAAGAGAACCTTTGCACTTATCACATTGACCGTGTCGTCCGTTGCACAAGTGGCCTATGCGCAACTGCGCGAACCCGACATCCGCGTGATCGGCGCTGGCGCGTCGTCGGGCGGTGCACAGGACAGCATCGGATCGGGCGTTGGCAAACGAGCCAAACCGGCGATTTTGAATGCTGACCCATCGATGGCTAAAGATGATCTCGTGCGGTCGTTCATGGTGGATTACGCGCGCTGCATTTATGATCTCGACCGCCGCCACGTCGACAAGATGCTTGATCAAGTGCCCGGCACCGAGGGATATGCAAAGGCGGCTCAGCGCGCGGCCGTGAATCAATGCCTCGCGACGGGCGATATGCGGTTTCAGCAAAGCTCGTTGCAGGGCGCAGTGTTCCTTTACAAATATCGCCTTGGATTTGGGCGCGCCGTGCCGACGTTGCGCGAGGCGCCGTTTGATTATGCCGCGCTTGCGGCAAGTGCGCCTGCGGATTGGAAAGGGCGTTATCTTGCCTACCGCCGCTTCGGGGAATGCGTTGTCCGCCGCGACCCCGTTGCCGCACGCGCACTCGTGTTGGGACCAATCGGCAGTGGGAATGAAGCTGGCGCAATCCAGACGCTCACGCTAAGTTTCAGCGCCTGCATCGATGCGGGTGTGAACGCGAATTTTACAAAGGAACGGTTGAGCGGGGTGGTGGCAGAGACGCTGTATCGGTTGTCTGCGCCGGGGGAGGCGAAGTGACAACCATTTACCGAAACCGGTTGCATGATGAAGGCGATCATGCCGGTAAAGTTGAACGATACGAGTTGTCGCCGCACCCTGAATCTGGGCTGTTTGAACTTGGCGATCCGAAAGTTGGCAAAGAGGCGCATCACAAGAAAAATGCGATTTTTACCGCGACTGAGGCAACAGCGCTCCATCTCGTCAGACGTTACGGCTTTTCAATTCGTATGCGTGGCGATCGTACAAAGCAGCGAAATTTGATTTCAGCCGACGAAGTTGAGGGGCTTTAACTAATGCCTAAACTCACCGTCGACGGCATAGAAATCGAAGTCCCTGCTGGCGCAACGGTGCTTCAGGCATGCGAACTTGCGGGGAAGGAAATCCCGCGGTTTTGCTACCATGAGCGGCTCTCGATCGCGGGCAATTGCCGCATGTGTCTGGTCGAGGTCGCGCCGGGGCCGCCCAAGCCGCAGGCGTCGTGTGCGCTGCCCGCGGCCGAGGGGCAGATAATCCGCACAGACAGCGCGATGGTGAAGAAAGCGCGCGAGGGCGTGATGGAGTTTCTGCTCATCAACCACCCGCTCGATTGCCCGATTTGTGACCAGGGCGGCGAATGCGATTTGCAGGATCAGTCGGTCGCTTATGGCAAAGGCATCAGCCGCTACGACGAGAACAAGCGCGCGGTGACCGAGAAATATATGGGGCCGATCGTCAAGACAGTGATGACGCGGTGCATCCAGTGCACGCGCTGCATCCGCTTCGCCGAGGAAGTCGCGGGCGTCGAGGACATCGGCGCGATCGGGCGCGGTGAGACGATGCAGATCACCACCTATCTGGAACATGCTATTCAGTCTGAATTGTCGGGGAATGTCGTCGATCTGTGTCCGGTTGGAGCGTTGACGAGTAAGCCCTATGCGTTCGAAGCGCGGCCGTGGGAGTTGAAGAAAACGCCCGCCATCGACGTGATGGATGCTGTGGGGACCAACATCCGGCTCGATTCACGTGGGCGGCAAGTGCTGCGCGCATTGCCGCGTATCAACGAGGATGTGAACGAGGAATGGGCGTCGGACAAGACGCGGCATGCGGTTGACGGCCTTGTAAGGAAGCGGCTCGACCGTCCTTTCGTGCGGCGCAATGGCAAGCTCGAAGTTGCGACTTGGGACGAAGCTTTTGCCGCGATCAAGGCTGTCGATGCGGGGTCGAGCGTGGCAGCGATTGCTGGCGATCTGGTTGATTGCGAAACCATGTATGCGGCAAAGCATCTGGTTCGTTCGATGGGCAGCGACTTGCTCGAAGGTCGGCAAACCGGCCTGAAATACGATGTTTCTTCGCTGAGCGCGGTGAATTTCAATACAACCATTGCTGGCATCGAGCGTGCCGACGTAATCCTTCTGGTCGGCACGAATTTGCGCTGGGAAGCGCCGTTGGTGAACACGCGGGTGCGCAAGGCGATCAAGCGCGGAGCGAAGGTTTTTGCCATCGGACCGGAGGTTGACCTTACTTACAAGGTGCATTGGCTTGGAGCCGAACTTGGCATTTTGGCGCGATTGCCCACCGCCTTGGCCGATGCGCTGGGGCCAGCAGAACGGCCGGCGATCATCGTTGGTGGTGGCGCGCTGGCGGTGGAAGGCGCTCAAGGCGCGGCACTGGCGATTGCCGATAAGTTCAAGTTGGTGCGTGACGGCTGGAACGGCTTCAACGTGCTGCACATGGCGGCTGCCCGCATGGGTGGGCTGATGCTTGGTTATGCACAGCCGAACGGAATCGCGGCGCTCCACGGAACCAAATTGGTGTTCGCTCTTGGGGCTGACGAAGTCGACTGGAGCAATTTCATCGTGTCGTTCAATGTTTATATTGGCCATCACGGTGACAAGGGCGCCGCGGCTGCCGACGTCGTGCTTCCCGGTGCAAGCTATGCGGAGAAGCCTGGGACATATGTGAATCTCGAAGGGCGCGTGCAGCGCGGCGAACGCGCGGTCTTCCCGCCGGGTGATGCGCGTGAGGACTGGGCGATCCTGCGCGCGCTGTCGCAGGTGCTGGGAAATACGCTCCCGTTTGATACTTATGACGGGTTGCGCGCCGCGATGTTTGCCGAGGTGCCAGCGCTGGCGGCGGAGGGGCTGGCCAATTATAGCTGGAATCCGCCAAAACTGTCCAGGTCACCCAAGGCCGAAATGGCAGGCTATCCGATCAAGGATTTCTACCTCACCAATGCGATCTGCCGCGCCAGCCCGACGATGCAGCAATGTTCGGCGGAAATTTTGCACGGGGCCGATATGCTGGAGGCGGCGGAGTGACGGCCTATCTCCAATCCCAACTCGGCTTCGGCACGGGCTGGTTCGTGGCGAACACGATCCTCATTCTTTTGATTGCGTTGCCGTTGATGCTGGCGGTTGCAATGCTGATTTATGCGGATCGGAAAATCTGGGCGGCGATGGCGTTGCGTAAAGGGCCCAATGTTGTCGGGCCGTTCGGGTTGCTGCAATCATTCGCGGACGGGCTGAAGGTGTTCCTGCAGGAAACCATCCTGCCTTCTAGCGCGGACAAGGGGCTGTTCCTGCTTGCGCCGATCATCACTTTCACGGTGGCGCTGATCGTGTGGGCGGTAGTGCCGTTCGGGCCGGGGATGGTGCTTTCCGACATCAATGTCGGGCTGCTCTATATTCTCGCGGCGTCGTCGCTCGGGGTTTACGGGGTGATGATGGCGGGGTGGGCATCGAACTCGAAATACCCGTTTTATTCGGCGCTGCGCGCGGCAGCGCAAATGGTAAGTTATGAAGTCAGCATCGGTTTTGTCCTGATTTCGGTCGTGTTGTGGGTCGGCTCCTTCAACATGACCGCGATCGTCGAGGCGCAGCGCAGCCATTTGTGGATCACCAACGGCTTCGGGTTCAATCCGCTGTTCCTGCCGATGGCGGTCGTGTTTTTTATCTCGAGCCTCGCCGAAACCGCGCGTGCACCGTTCGACCTGACCGAGGCTGAGAGCGAGCTCGTCGCGGGGTATCAGACCGAATATTCGTCGATGTCGTTCGCGCTGTTCTGGCTGGGCGAATATGCCAACGTCATCCTGATGTGCGCGCTCAACGCGATCCTGTTCTGGGGCGGGTATCTGCCGCCGATCGACTGGGCACCGCTTTACGTGATCCCAGGGATTTTCTGGCTGTTCCTGAAGATACTGATTTTCTTCTTCATGTTCAGCTGGGTGAAGGCAACCGTCCCGCGTTACCGCTATGACCAGCTGATGCGGCTGGGCTGGAAGATTTTCCTGCCGTTGTCGCTGGTTTGGGTTGTGTTGATTTCGGGCTACTTGATGCTGACGAGGTATTCGGCGTGATCTTGATCTTGTTTCTTTTCGCGCAAACGACGCTCGGTGGCGGCGGAACGGGATTATCGGTCGTAAAGGCGTATGTTGACGGCGAGGTATTGTCGGGTCCGGTGACGTATAAATGTATTTTATCGAACGCTGACAATCAGATCGGTGATCTTGTAGTTCGTTTTCCTGAAGTCACCGCCCGCGCTGTCGGAGTGCCAATAGATCCGGCGGCGTCGCCAAAAAAATATCTTTTTGAAAATGTGAAAATTGATCGTCCGAATCCTGAGATAATTGAAGACAAACTTGGAGATTTGAAAGGTTTTTCAGTCAGCAAATTTAGTCAATCTTTTTTGTATTCAAAAATCGAAATGGACACTCCTGAACAAGTTAGGCGTCAGGGAGATAAAGTAATTCGAACATTTTCTAGCTCTCTTCGTCTGGAAATCGTCGAAGCTCGATCAGCCGGACGGTCAATGAAGTTGCACGGTATAATACGAAGTGGGGGAACAGTAGTTTCGTCTGGTTATTGCAGTATCCATACAAAAGCGAAAGTCTGACATGATCGCCCACCTCATCAAAACCTTCACCTTGTGGGAATTCCTCAAAGCCCACGCGCTGACCTTGAAATATTTCTTCAAGCCCAAGGCGACGATCAATTATCCGTTTGAGAAGAACCCGCTGTCGCCGCGGTTCCGGGGGGAGCATGCGCTACGGCGTTATCCCAATGGCGAGGAGCGGTGCATTGCGTGCAAGCTGTGCGAGGCGGTGTGTCCGGCGCAGGCCATCACGATCGAAGCCGAGCCGCGTGACGACGGATCGCGGCGCACGACGCGTTATGACCTCGACATGACCAAGTGCATTTTCTGTGGCCTGTGTGCAGAGGCGTGCCCGGTCGATGCCATCGTCGAGGGGCCGAATTTCGAATATGCGACCGAAACGCGCGAGGAACTGATCTACGACAAGTCCAAACTGATGGATAATGGCGACCGCTGGGAACGCGCCATCGCCGCAAACCTTGCCGCCGATGCGCCCTACCGCTAGGGGCGCGGGCTCATGATCCAAGTCTTCACTTTTTACCTTTTCGCCGGGGTCACGGTCCTGTCGGGCCTGATGACGATTACGGCGCGCAATCCGGTGCATAGTGTGCTGTGGCTTATCCTCGCGTTCTTCAATGCGGCGGGGCTGATGATTTTGGTGGGCGCAGAATTCATCGCGATGCTGCTGGTCATCGTGTATGTCGGTGCAGTCGCGGTGCTGTTCCTGTTCGTCGTCATGATGCTCGACATCGATTTTTCGGAAATGCGGCAGGGTTTTACGAAATATCTGCCGTTCGGTCTGGTGATTGCCGCAGCGCTTGTCGCCGAAACGCTGATCGCGACTTTTGCATGGACAGCCGGGCCGGTCACGCTCGCTGAAAGAGCGTCGCCGATTGTAACTTCAGTGCCGAATACCGAAGCGATCGGCTTGCTGCTTTACACGCGCTATCTTTATGCATTCGAGGCGGCGGGGCTGGTGCTGCTCGTCGCGATGATCGGCGCGATTGTGCTCACGCATCGCGAGCGCAGCGGGCTAAAAGCGCAGAATATCGATCGTCAGGTGCGCCGTCGCCCCGAAGACGCGGTGCGCATCGTCAAGGATCAGCCGGTCGGGGCCGGTGTTGAGTTATGATCGGGCTCCACCATTATATCGCCGTCAGCGCGATGCTGTTCGTGCTTGGCGTGCTTGGCATTTTTATCAATCGCAAGAATCTGATTGTCATCCTGATGTCGATCGAACTCATTTTATTGAGCGTAAACATAAACTTTGTCGCATTCAGCGCGTTCCTTGGCGACCTCGTCGGACAGGTCTTTGCAATGTTCGTGCTGACCGTTGCCGCGGGGGAGGCGGCAATCGGATTGGCAATCCTTGTCATTTATTTCCGCGGCCGCGCGACGATTTCAGTCGATGACGTGAACAGGATGCGGGGATGATGAGTCAGGGCATCGTGGCTCTTGTTTTCCTGCCGCTGCTGGCAGCGCTGGTTGCTGGCCTTGGTGGCCGTATCATCGGCAACACTGCTGCGAAGGTCGTAACGACGGGGGCATTGTTTGCGTCGTGTGCGTTGGCTTGGCCGATATTTTTCGGATTTCTCGGCGGGCAATCGGAGGCGCAGGTCGTGCCGGTACTCGATTGGATCCGCTCGGGCGATATGGTAGTCGACTGGAGCCTGCGCGTCGACACGCTAACCGCAGTCATGCTCGTCGTGGTCACGTCGGTATCGGCGCTCGTCCATTTGTATAGCTGGGGATATATGGCCGAAGACCCCAGCCAGCCGCGGTTTTTTGCGTATCTCTCGCTGTTCACTTTCGCGATGCTGATGCTGGTGACGGCGGACAATCTCGTCCAGATGTTTTTTGGCTGGGAAGGGGTTGGCCTCGCGTCATACCTGCTAATCGGTTTCTGGTATCACAAGCCGAGTGCGAACGCGGCCGCGATCAAGGCGTTCGTCGTCAATCGCGTCGGCGATTTCGGCTTTTCGCTCGGGATTTTCGGCACGTTTCTCGTGTTCGGTACAGTCTCGATCCCCGCGATCCTTGAAGCCGCTCCCGCGATGGCTGGAACGACCATTGGCTTTCTCGGCGGGCGCTTCGAAGTGATGACATTGCTCTGTCTGCTCCTCTTTGTTGGAGCGATGGGCAAATCGGCGCAATTGGGGCTGCACACCTGGCTGCCCGATGCGATGGAAGGGCCGACGCCGGTTTCCGCGCTGATCCATGCTGCGACGATGGTGACGGCAGGCGTGTTCATGGTCTGCCGTTTGTCGCCGATGTTCGTGACGTCGGAAACCGCCATGATGACGGTCACTTATGTCGGCGCAGCGACGGCATTTTTCGCTGCGACCGTCGCGACGACGCAGACCGACATCAAGCGCGTGATTGCTTATTCGACCTGTTCACAGCTCGGCTATATGTTCATGGCGGCGGGTGTCGGGGCGTTCGGCGGCGCGATGTTCCATCTGTTTACGCATGCCTTTTTCAAGGCGCTGTTGTTCCTCGGTGCGGGGTCTGTAATCCACGCGATGCATCACGAACAGGACATGCGTTATTATGGCGGCTTGCGGAAACATATTCCGCTGACGTTTTACGCGATGCTGGCGGGCACGTTGGCAATTACCGGCGTCGGTATTCTCGGCGTATTCGGGTTCGCTGGGTTTTATTCAAAGGATGCAATCATCGAAGCCGCATTTGCGCGCGGCGGCGATCATGGCGGCGTTGCTTTTGCCGTCGCTGTTTTCGGCGCGCTGCTGACTAGCTTTTATTCGTGGCGGCTGATGTTCCTGACCTTCTGGGGCAAGCCGCGCTGGGATCAGTCCCGTAACATTACGCATGGACATCCGGCGAAGAGCGAGGACGGGACGGCGGGATATCTTCCGCACGAAAGTCCGATGTCGATGCTTATCCCACTCGGCTTACTTGGCATCGGCGCGGTTTTTGCAGGGATCGGGTTTCACCATAGTTTCATCGATGCAGACCATGGCGTCGCGTTCTGGCGCGGGAGCCTCTCGTTCGATGCAGGGATAATGCACGACATGCATGAAGTGCCTTTGCTGGTGAAACTCTCCGCAACGATCGTCATGGCGCTGGGATTTGTCACCGCGTGGTGGGCCTATATCAAAAACCCAGGCATTCCGCGACGGTTCGTCGCAACGTTCCGGCCGATTTACGACTTCCTACTCAACAAATGGTATTGGGACGAGCTTTATAACAAGCTGTTCGTAAAGCCGTCGTTCGCCTTTGGTCGCTTGTTCTGGAAAGGCGGCGACGAAGGGATCATCGACCGGTTCGGTCCCAACGGCGCGGCGGCAATCGTCGTTCAGGGCAGCCAGCTCGCGGCGAAACTCCAATCGGGTTATTTGTACACTTACGCACTAGTGATGCTCATCGGGCTTTGCGCAGCGGCGACCTGGGTCATGACGCGATGAGTGGTGTCCTGACGCTCATGATTGCCATCCCGCTGATTGCGGCGCTTGCATGTCTTTATGTTGCGCCGGGGCAGGCGAAGTGGATTGCGTTCGGGGCAACGCTCGTCGACTTCGCGCTCGGCGTCATGCTGTGGGCTAATTTCGATCCGGGCGGGGCGCAGTGGCAGTTTCAGGAAAATATCCCGCTGTTCGGTCGCTTTGCCTGGGCGCTTGGGATCGACGGTATTGCGCTGATGCTGATCATGCTCAGCGTCTTCCTTATGCCGATCTGCATTGCAGCGTCATGGGAGTCGATCACTGAGCGTGTCGGCGAATATATGGCGGCGTTCCTCCTGATGGAGGCGCTGATGATCGGCGTTTTCGCAGCGCAGGATTTGTTTTTGTTCTATATTTTCTTCGAAGCCGGACTGATCCCGATGTATCTGATCATCGGCATCTGGGGCGGCACGAACCGGATTTATGCCAGCTACAAGTTCTTTCTTTACACGCTGCTCGGCTCAGTCCTGATGCTGATTGCAATGCTGTGGATGGCGCAGCAGGCGGGTACGACCGACATCCCGACGTTGATGCAGTTTGATTTTAGTCCCGAAGCGCAGACGTGGCTGTGGATCGCCTTCTTCGCATCATTCTCTGTGAAGATGCCGATGTGGCCGGTGCATACTTGGCTCCCTGATGCGCATGTTCAGGCACCGACAGCCGGATCGGTGATCCTTGCGGGCGTGTTGCTGAAAATGGGCGGTTACGGCTTCATCCGGTTCCTGTTGCCGATCTTTCCCGAAGGATCGGCATACTGGTTCTGGCTCGTGATGGGGCTTTCGATGATCGCTATTGTCTACGCGAGCCTTGTTGCGCTCGTGCAGTCCGACATGAAAAAGCTGATCGCGTATTCGAGCGTTGCGCACATGGCGTTCGTGACCATCGGTCTGCTTGCGTTCAACCGGCAGGGGATCGAAGGCGCGGTGCTGGTGATGCTCAGCCACGGCCTTGTATCGGGTGCGCTGTTTCTATGCGTCGGCGTGGTTTATGATCGGCTGCATACGCGTGAGATCGGGCGTTATGGCGGGCTTGCCGATACGATGCCGCACTATGCATTTTTTTTCCTGATCTTCACGATGGCGTCGGTCGCGCTGCCGGGGACCAGCGGGTTCGTCGGTGAATTTCTGGCACTAGTTGGTGCGTATAAAGCCAATAGCTGGGTCGCCTTTGTCGGCACAACCGGGATCATTCTCGGTGCCGCCTATATGCTCTATCTTTACGCGCGTATGATTTATGGCAAAGCCGCTGGCGAGGACACGCTGGCGATGCCCGATCTCAACAAGCGCGAAATCGCAATGTTTGTGCCGATCGTCGGGGTGATCTTCTGGATGGGCATTTATCCCGAGAGCTTCCTGAAGCCGATCCGCCGCGACGTCGGCACGATCGTCGCGCGGATCGAACGCGCCAATCCGGGCGGCGACGCTAAGCTGGCGGCGGGCAAGCCGCATACATCTGTAGTGCAGGCTGCAGGAGGCCATGAATGAACGACCTGCTGCTCACGCTGCCTGAACTCGTCCTCAGCATCGGGGCGATAATCCTGATGCTCGTCGCGGCCTGGCGCGGCGACGATGCGACACCGGCAATCTGCTGGGCGTCGATTGCCCTGATTGCAGCCGCGGGCGTCATCGTCATGACCAATGCTTACGGCGTCGGGTTCAACGGACTGTATCGCGGCGACGCCTTTGCCGCGTTTGCAAAAATCCTTATTTACGCGGCAACAGCAGTCTCGATCATCATAGCCCCACGCTTCTTTGCCACGGGCGACCGACTGCGCGCCGAATATCCGGTCCTGATCCTGTTCGCGACCGTAGGCGCCGGAATGATGGTATCCGCTGCCGATCTGATCACGCTTTACATCGGGATCGAGCTGCAATCGCTCGCATCCTACGTGCTCGCCAGTTTCATGCGTCGCGATACACGGTCTGCCGAAGCAGGCCTGAAATATTTCGTCCTTGGTGCGCTTGCCTCGGGTATCTTGCTCTACGGCATGAGCCTTGTTTACGGATTTACGGGCACGACGAGCTATGACGGTATTGCGCGCGCCTTCGTGGCGGGCCTGACGACGGGGCAGCTGTTTGGCCTGGTCTTCGTCTTCGCCGGACTCGCTTTCAAGATCGCTGCGGTGCCGTTCCATATGTGGACGCCCGACGTTTATGAAGGCGCGCCGACGCCCGTGACGACGCTGTTTGCGACGGCGCAAAAGGTTGCGGCGATGGCGATGCTGGTGCGGATATCCGTAGAAGCCATGGGATCGGCAACGCTCGAATGGCGCCAGATTGTCATTTTTGCAGCACTAGCTTCGATCTTGCTCGGTGCTGTGGGCGCAATCGGACAGACGAATATCAAGCGGCTGCTAGCGTACTCGTCGATTAACAACGTGGGTTTTGCCCTGATCGGATTGGCGGCGGGCACTGCGCAGGGCGTGGCGGCAGTTCTTACCTATCTGGCAATCTATGTCGTGATGACCGTCGGCAGCTTCCTGTGCGTGCTTCAGATGCGCGACGCGAGCGGTCAGCCTGTGGAGACCATCGCCAGCTTGTCGGGCCTGTCGCAAAGCCGCAGAGGCCTTGCAGCGGCGCTCGCTATCTTCATGTTCAGTCTGGCGGGGATCCCGCCGTTATTTGGCTTCTGGGCAAAGTTTGTTGTATTCGATGCAGCGGTCGCGGCGGGGTTGTTACCTTTGGCCGCTGTCGGGATCGCTGCCTCGGTGATCGGGGCTTTTTATTACCTGAAAATCATCAAGACGATGTATTTCGACGAACCCGCCGCGCGCTTTGCCCCGGCCGGGAGCGTGCTTGAGAACGGGCTTATCGCCGCTTGTGCCATCTTTATTGTCGTCGGTTACCTTTTCATTCCGATGCTGGGCACCGAAGCCACAGCCGCTGCGAGCGCGCTATTCTGACGATCCGGCGCGTTGCGCAGACGGGCTCGACGAACGCCGACATGCTTGCCGCGGCGGCGCTTGGTGCCGCAGAAGGCGAATGGCTGATGGCGGATCGTCAGACGGCAGGGCGCGGGCGTATGGCGCGCGACTGGGTTTCTCCCGCCGGTAATCTTTACGCCAGCGGTTTGGTTCGCCTGCGCCCCGATGACCCGGCTGCGGCGACGCTCGCATTGGTTTCTGCTGTTGCACTGTTCGACGCTGTGGCGGTTTGGGCACCCGATGTTCAGCTAAAGTGGCCCAATGATCTCATGGCAGCGGGTGCCAAGCTATCGGGCATTCTTCTTGAACGGGCAGGCGATGCGGTTGTGATCGGTTTCGGCGTGAATCTCGCGATTACTCCTGCGCACCTTGCCCGACCCGTGACAAGTCTGGCCGCAATGCGCGGTGTAAAACCACCCGAGCCGTCCGTGTTTCTTGATGGCCTCGTTGAAAGTCTTGCGCGTTGGCTTGATTGCTGGCGCCGGCAGGGGGTTGCGCCGATCTGCTCGGCGTGGCTCGAACGTGCTCATCCCACTGGGACTGCGCTCATTGTCAACTTGCCTGATCATTCCAGAATTTCAGGTCTTTTCGATGGATTGACCGAGACTTGCGCATTGCGGTTGCGCTTGGCGGATGGTCAGGTCCATGTCATCCACGCCGGCGACGTCTTCGCTATTTGAAAGCTGCCCATGTTACTCGCGATCGATGCCGGAAATACCAATGTTGTCTTTGCGCTGGTGCAGGACCAGGCCATCCTGTCGCGCTGGCGGATTGCGACCGATGCACGACGCACGGCGGATGAGTATGCAGTATGGTTGCACCAGTTGCTGGCACTTGGAGGGCATGATGCAAAGGATATCGACGCTGTTGCGATTGCCACTGTCGTGCCGCGTGCGCTCCACAATCTCGAAGTTCTTGCCGAGAAATATTTTGGACAGACGCCGCTGATTGCCGGGCGACCGCCAATGGATTGGGGCATCCAGCTCGATGTGGTCGAACCGGCAACCGTTGGTGCTGATCGTGTGGTAAATGCGATCGCCGCGCACAAGCTGCATGGTGGCGACCTGATCGTCATCGACTTCGGGACGGCAACAACATTTGACGTGATCGATTCCACAGGCGCTTATAAAGGCGGCATTATCTCGCCAGGGATCAATCTGTCGCTTGATGCGCTGGTCGTTGCCGCAGCGAAATTGCCGCGCGTGGCAATCGAAGCACCGGCAACCAAAAGCGTGATCGGCAGGACAACCGAAGATCAGATGGTCATCGGGATCTATTGGGGATATGTGGCGCTTCTCGAAGGGCTGGTAACACGGCTCAAAGCGGAGATAGGACGGCCTGCCAAAGTCATTGCCACGGGCGGCCTTGCAACTCTTTTTGAGCAACATAGCAGCGTGTTCGACGCGCTGGAGCCTGATTTGACCATACGCGGCCTAGCGATCATGTGGGACCGCGTGGCCACTGCCTGAACTACGAAATGGAATACCAACTTACGTGACGACACCTGGAAAAGAACTGCTCTTTCTCGCGCTTGGCGGGTCTGACGAAATCGGCATGAATGTAAACCTATATGGCTGTAATGGTAAATGGCTCATGGTCGATCTCGGCCTGACGTTTGCCGGAGCGGATTACCCGGGCATTGACCTGGTTTTGCCCGACCTCGAATTTATCGAGGCGCGCAAAAAAGATTTGGTGGGTATCGTCCTAACGCACGGGCATGAGGACCACATCGGTGCCGTGCCCTATCTGGCCGCCGACCTCGGTGTGCCACTGTACGCCAACCCGTTTACCGCAACGTTGATCCGCGGGAAGCTGGAAGAAGAAGGTATTGCCAATCAGGTTAAACTGAACGTCCTGAAGCAGGGACAGAAAATCGATCTAGGCCCGTTCGGTATAGAGCTTGTTCGCCTCGCGCATTCGATCCCCGATATGGACGCCGTTATCGTGGACACGCCCTACGGACGGGTGTTTCACACGGGCGACTGGAAGCTCGACGATGACCCGGTAATGGGCGTGAACGCGACGCCGGCCGAGATGACCAAAATCGGTGACAGTGGCATTCTCGCCCTCGTCTGTGATTCAACTAACGCGTTTAATGCCGAGGCGTCGGGCACCGAAGGCAGCGTCCGTGACGGCCTGATGGGCGCGGTAGCCGCCGCGAAGGGTCGGGTTGTTGTGACAAGTTTTGCGTCGAATGCAGCGCGCCTGGCGACATTGGGGCAAGTCGCAAAGGCAAACGGCCGCGTTCTGACGGTCGCGGGCCGGTCGCTCGACCGGATTATCGGCGCAGCGCGGGCGAACGGTTACTTGAAAGACTTCCCCGACACTGTCGATTTCGATGCGGCGATGAGTTTGCCGCCGCACAAGAGCATGGTGATTGCCACCGGAGGGCAGGGAGAAACACGGGCAGCGCTGGCGCGGATCGCGTTTGACCAGCACCAGATCAAAATGGGTGAAGGCGATACGGTCATATTTTCGTCAAAACAGATTCCGGGCAATGAAGTGGCAATCGGTCGCATTCAAAATGCGCTGGCGCGCAAGAACGTCATCATGATTACCGAGAAGCAGGCGCATGTGCATGTGTCGGGGCACCCGGGACGTCCCGAACTTGCCGCGATGTATAAATGGATCCGCCCCGAAATCCTTATCCCGGTTCATGGCGAGCGGCGACACATGGCAGAGCAGGCGCGTTTTGGCTTGAGTGAAGGCGTCCCCCGCGCGCTGGTGCAGTCGAACGGCGATGTCGTGCGCCTCGCGCCGAATGGTCCGGCGATCATCGGCAAGGAACGGACCGGGCGGCTCGTGCTCGATGGCGACGTCATCTTGCCTGCAGACGGTGCCACGATCGGCGAGCGGCGACGCATCTCGGTCAATGGCGTAATTTCGGTGGCGATAGCGGTCGATTCATCGGGCCGCGTTTTTGGTCAGCCCGATATCCGCATTCAGGGCATTCCGGTCGAAGACGACCGGGAAGCGTTTCTCGAAGAAGCGCGAGAAGCTGCCGCAGATGCCGCGAGTCTCGAGAAAAATGCCGAGCGTCGTCGCGAAGCCGTAAGGCTCGCGGTACGCCGTTGCGCGACCGAATGGACAGGCAAGAAGCCCATCATTGACGTGCTGGTCGTGGAAGGATGAACTGGAAAACCGTTGTTGCCATTTACTTGCTGTTCTGGGTGATGTCGGCGTTTCTTGTTCTGCCGTTCGAAGCGAAAGCCGCCCGTGCCGAGCGGGCCGATCTTGTTGCCGGTCAGGAAGCTGGGGCGCCGTCGGTCTGGCGACCGGGACGTGTGGCGCTTTGGACGACGCTGGTATCAGCGATCCTGTTCGGGGTATTTTACAGCAATTATTTAAACGGCTGGGTGACAGTCGACATGATCGACATCACTCGCCGTTAAACACGCAGCCGCTCGATTGCTTGCGCCAATGCCACGTAGAGCTTGCCCATATCCGACGACAGCAGCGTGACACCGAGCGCTGAGCCATCGCGGGTCGCAAGAACATTGCGGAGCATCGCTTCGAAATCGTGGATATACCGGTTCACCTGTTCGCGGAATTCGCCTTCGTCGTCGTATTTTCGAACGATCTCTTTCATTTCGCCCGAATCGAGCAGCCGGACGGCACGGCGCGTGAACACACCGCGATCCCCGCGAAGATAGCTTGCCCAGGCGCTATCGGTGACATCGTTCGAGAGGATTTTTGTAACGTCTATTGCGGTCGAATTAAGTGATTCGATAAGCAGGGCGACGCGACGCGCGAAATTGTCGCGGTCGCTCCTTTCGGTGTCCACGCGCGCTTCGGCAATGCGTGCTTCGACGGCAGCGCTGGTTTCCGAAATTGTCAGCATCTGCCGCATCAATTTGTCGGAAGCCATGGTCGCGGTTTCGACTGCATGTTCGGCAGTCTGCGCGAGGCTCGCTATTTGAGCCTGAACTTCGCGCGTGATTGCGTCTGTCAGCGCCTGCCGCGTGCTTTCCGAAAACTGAGCCGTTGCTTCGGGTATAACCGAACCGATCGCTTCGCGCGCGCGGTCAGCAGCAACCTGCGCTGTCTCGCGAACGCGAACCATGGCCTCGACCAGCTGTGCGCCCGCACCCTCGGCAAGTGACCGCGTTGTCGCCTCGGCGCTTTCAACGGCATCGACAAGTTTGGCAGCTGCATCCCGCGTTGCATTGAGGCGCTTGTCGGTATCGCCAACCATGGCGTCGAGCGATGTGCGCTGTTTTGCGATCAACCCTTCGGCTTCGATCAGCCGATCAAGCGCGGTCGTCGCGTCGCGTTCGATTTGAGTCATCACAGGACCCGCTTCTGCCATTTTCGCTCGGCTTGCCTCGGCTTTGACATCGAGCCTGTCGAACGCAGCCGGCAGCGTTTCGTCGATCTCGCGGATTGACGCGTCCAGCGCGGTCATCAAGCCTTCGGTGCGGTTGATCAGCGCATCGGCCGTCGTGGTGCCGGTCACCAGTGATCCCGTCAGCGCAGCGGCATGCTGATCGAGCGTCGCGAGCGCGCTGGTCAACCGCTCGGCGCGCTTGATTCCGTCGTCGTCCAGTGCCTCAAGACGACCATCGATACCGTCCAAATTTGCTCGAACAGTATTGAGAAGGCCGGCTGTCGTTTCGCTTTGCGAGGCCAGCAACGCGCCCAAAGTTTCGAGCTTGTCGGTGACATCGTCAACGCGCTGGGCAATTGCCTCGGCCGAGTCAGCGCCGGTCCGTCCGAGCGCTGCCTGCGTTTGCTCAACGAGCGCCACCATGGCGGCCCCCTGGGCGTCCATATTCTGGCGCGCCGTGTCGCCGGCAATGGCGGCACGGTCGAGCGCGGCGTCGATCGCATCGGTCATTCTGGCCGCGGCCGTCTCGAGCTGTTCGCTCGCGTTGGCGCTGACGCTTTCGATGCGCGACAGGTGCGCGCCCAGTTTTTGCGCTGCGCCACCCGCAATTTCGTCTGCTTCGCGACCGCGCTGTGTGAGGGACGCCAACTGAGCGTCGAGCGCGCCTGCATGCTCGTGGGCCGTGACGCCGGCTTCCTGCAACGCGGATACCATGTGTCGCGTTTCGAGCTGTGCCTTTGGCAAATCGGCGAGCAATATGGCAAGATCGGCACGCGCCGACGTCGCCGAAAACTTCAAAGACTGGCCGTATCGATTGAGCGTTTCGACTTCGTCACGCATCGCGACGCTTGCGACTTTCATGCGATGGACGGCTTCCTCTCCCAATGTCATCAATTTGTCGTTGGCTTCGGAAAGTTCGCCCTGCTCGCGCGCCAATTGTGTCGAAATATGCGCGAGCGATGCTTCAAGTCGTGATTGCTCGCCACGCATTGCTGCCGAAGCATCGGTCATGCGTCGAACCGTGCTTCGGCTGTTGCGTGTCGCCAATGCGTAGATCAATCCGATGACCGCGAGTGGCGAGGAGGCAATCGCAAGGCTGATCGCAATAAAGTCGGGTGCCGGCGGGGATGCTATCCAACGGGGCCCATAAACGACGCCGAGCCACGTCAGCCAACCAACCGCAGCAATAGCACAGATCGCTGTTACGAAAATTACGGCCCAGTCGCGCGTGGGAGGGCTTTCAATGTCCGCCTCGCCGGAGATAAATTCTTGAAGATCGAGCGGCATTTCGTCTGCCTGCTCGCTCTGTTCCCGGTCCGGCCACAGGCCGACCACTTGTGTGACCCCGTTCATGACAGTGCATTTACCATAATAGTTTTGAATTGCGAAACTGCGCGCCGTTGTGGACATAAACCAGTCCTTAAACGCGACCGATGTAGTCACTTTGAATGATCTATGACTCTGGATTTCTTGATGCAGCGCTTGCCGCTGCCGTTGGCGGTGAACCGACTTTGATCGCCGAACTGCGCGGCGCGTTTTTTGCCAGCGCGAGTGCTCATACAGCCAGTCTAGGAGCAGCGACGTCGCCCGAAGAATGGCACGTTGCAGCAAACCGGTTGCATAGTCTGGCTGCGAATTTTGGCGCCTTAAGCCTCATAAAGGTCGCGAGCGAAGCGCTCCGCACTCCGGAAAACGAATCCGCCATGGTGCGTAAAGTAAAGCACACGATAAGTGCATTCGAGCTTTAGGGTGCCATCACCGAAGCAATTGATCTAAGGCGCCGTCGGGCGGTCGCGCCGCGTGGGGATAGAGCTTTGCCATTGGCAGCGTTGTTGATTGCCGGAGACGTCACGCTACCGCGACTGCTCGGCAGTGATCCGGTCGAATTCCAGATCCGGCGCGCACGAGACGCCGGGGCGGGTCATGCGGTCGTTTATACGGCGCGCGTGACATCGTCGCTGCTCGCCACCATCGACCGGTTGCGCATCGAAGGGTTGAGCGTCGACATCGCGCGCTCTGTCGCGGATGTTGCGGAATATATCCATCCCGATGAAACCGTGCTCATGATCGCGCCTGACGTCATCGTGTTGCCCGAACGAATGGCAGCGATTGCATCGAGCGCCGAGCCAACGCTGCTTTGCGTGCGAGATGAGCCTGCCAATGACCGCTTCGAGCGGATCGACGCAACAGCGCGCTGGACAGGCATTGCACGGATTGATGGCGGATTGCTCCGGCGCACGGCAGCGATGGTCGGCGATTGGGATATTGCGTCGACCCTGATGCGCCGCGCCGTTCAGGATGGAGCCGCGCGGATGACGCTGACGCCCGATGAAGCCGCCCATGACTTGGTCATTTTCGCTAATGGGGAGTCGGTGCAGGCAGCGGGGCGACGGCTGGTTGATTCGGCCCCGCTCGAAAGTGCGGGATGGGCGACTCATTGGCTGATCGGTCCGGTCGCGCGTTTAACGGCACGGGTGGCAGGCGATCTCGGCATCACGGCGCAATGGGTGACTGTGCTGGGTTTTGTCCTTTCGCTCGCTGCAGCGGCCTGCAGCATGGCTGGCTGGATTGTCGCATCGCTGGTTCTGATCCTCGCTGCACTGACGTGCGACCTTGCCGGCAGCATCGGCAGGCAAGCGGGAGCAGGCACGACGCGGTGGGAAAAATGGCGTTTTCCTGCGCGCGCGCTTGCGTCGACCATCGTGGTCCTCGCGATGGGCACGACGTTGACGCTGCGATCGATGCAATGGGGGTGTCTGTTGCTTGCTTTAATCGTTGTCGGGACAACCTGGCTGGCCGCACCGCTTGCCCGTAATGACGCGCGCATGGCAACATGGCGCAGTGACCCGGCGGGTCATGCCATCATCGGCATCATGGGGTTTGCCTTGGGTACGCCGATTGCCGCGCTGGCGATCAGTGCGGCGCATGCGGTGTTCAGCCTTGCCTGGATCGTGCGGAAAGCGCTTTCAGGGTTAGCACGACTTTAACCGCGCTCCGTTACGGGTGCGTTCATGGTGCACCCTGCCTTCGATATGGGCCGAGACAATGGCTGAAGCGAGCGTCGCGCGTGTCGATGCGAGCGGACGGCTGCTGACCGCAGACTCGCGGTTGCTCGCTCTTCAGGAGCGCGCGGGGGCAACAGTCGGCGATGTCCTTGCCGTGCCACCGCTTGCGTCCATGGCGCGGTTGGCGCGAACGCTCGGTATTCTCGTTTCGCGTAGTGTCGTTGTTGCCGAAGGCGATCATGACCTCGACATATGGGTTCGGGCGCGGCCGGATGGTGATACGGTCGTGCTGTCCGTTGGCGGTTGGGCGGTCCGACCACAACGTGCACCATGGTTGATGCCGCAATCTGATGGCGATTTGGCGTTGCCGACAGCGACCGAGAACTGGACCTGGGCGACTGATGCAACGCTTCGCCTGACGGCTTTGTCATACGGCGACGCGCCGATGATCGGCCAGCCTTTGACGCGGATCGTTCGGCTCATCGAAGATGAAAACGGTGATTTGCCGGTCATAAACGCGCTTGCGGGCGGCTATGACCTGATCGATCAGCGCGCTGTGTTGCGAACGCAACCTGATGCCGAGATCATGTTGTCGGCAACAGCGAATATCGATGTTAATGGCCGATTCGTCGGGTTTCAGGGCCAAGCGACAGGTGCATATCAGCCGGCGACGAAGGAAGCGCCCTATGAGCTCGCTGTTGATGAGGCTTTTTCCAACCGTCTGGAGAAGGCGCTTCGTGCCCCGCTCGGGCGGATTGTCGCGAACGCTGATTCGATCCGCGCGCAGAATGACGGGCCATTGCGCCGGGACTACGCCGACTATGCCGGCGATATCGCGAGCGCGGCGCGGCATCTTCTCGCGCTGGTGGGCGATCTCGGAGACTTGCAAGCAATTGAGCGTGCTGACTTCAATCCGGAAATCGAAAATATAAACCTTGCCGATATCGCGCGGCGGGCGGCCGGATTGCTCCAGGTGCGCGCGTTGGATCGTCAAGTGCGGATTGATCACCCTGCAAGTGACGAAACGCTGGCCGCCCGCGGCGAATTTCGCCGTGTCCTACAGATTGTCGTGAACCTGATCGGCAACGCCGTCCGCTATTCGCCCGAAGGGTCTATGGTCTGGCTGCGTACCGAGCGCGACGCCGATACCGCCGTCCTAATTGTCGCCGATCAGGGCAAGGGGATTGCGGTTGAAGATCAGGAACGCATTTTCGAAAAATTCGAGCGTGTCGATCCTGCCGAAGCCGGCGGGAGCGGGCTTGGCCTCTACATATCGCGGCGCCTGGCGCGTGCGATGGGCGGCGACATCGTCGTCGACAGCGCGCCGGGGCAGGGCTCGCGCTTCGTGCTGACGCTACCTGTTACCTAGCGCTGGGCGACGGGCACGTAATCCCGTGCAGCAGGACCAGTGTAAAGCTGGCGCGGGCGCCCGATCTTCTGGTCAGGATCGCTGATCATTTCGTTCCACTGCGCTACCCAGCCGACGGTCCGTGCAAGCGCGAATAAGACCGTGAACATCGTCGTCGGAAACCCGATCGCCGACAGGATCACGCCCGAATAGAAATCGACGTTCGGGAACAGCTTCTTTTCGATGAAATACGGGTCGTTGAGCGCCATTTCTTCAAGCTGCAACGCAACTTCGAAGATCGGATCGGTGACGTTCAACTCTCTGAGAACCTCACGCACGGTCTGCTGCATGACGGCCGCACGCGGGTCGTAGTTTTTGTAAACGCGGTGACCGAAGCCCATCAGACGGAAGGGGTCATCCTTGTTCTTTGCGCGCTCGATATAATGTGGAATGCGATCCGGCGTGCCGATTTCGCGGAGCATTTCCAGCGCGGCTTCGTTAGCGCCACCGTGTGCCGGGCCCCACAAGCAGGCAATCCCGGCGGCGATGCAGGCAAACGGATTGGCACCCGACGATCCGGCAAGGCGGACGGTCGAGGTCGACGCGTTCTGTTCGTGGTCGGCGTGGAGGATAAAAATCCGGTCCATCACTTTTTCAATCACCGGATTGATTTCATAAGGCTCGGCCGGATTGCCGAACGTCATCCGCAGAAAATTGCCGGTGTAGGACAGATTGTTCTGGGGATAAAGGAACGGGCGGCCCACGCTATATTGGTAGGCCATGGCCGCGATCGTCGGCATTTTCGCGATCAGCCGATGCGATGCGATCATCCGCTGCTGCGGATCGGTGATATCGGTGGAGTCATGGTAAAAGGCCGACAACGCGCCGACCACGCCGCACATGATCGCCATCGGATGCGCATCGCGGCGGAAACCACGATAAAACGTTGCCAGCTGCTCGTGCAGCATCGTGTGGCGCGTGATCGTGGTCGTGAACTTTTCAAGCGTTTCGCCGTCGGGCAACTCACCGTTGAGCAACAGATAGCTGACTTCCATGAAGCTCGATTTCTCGGCAAGCTGGCCGATGGGGTAGCCGCGGTGGAGCAGAATCCCTTCATCGCCGTCGATATAGGTTATCGCTGAGTCGCAACTCGCGGTGCTGGTGAAGCCGGGATCATAGGTGAATTTGCCGGTCTGTGCATAGAGTTTGCGGATGTCGATGACATCGGGGCCAACGCTACCCGACAGCACCGAATAGCTATTTTCCCTGTCGCCAAGCGTCAGCTTTGCGGTTGCGTCGGACATCGGTCGAACTCCTGTAATTCGTTAAGCAGCGCCGTTGCGCCCTGCGAGGCAATCGTCAAGCCGACCAAGCGCCTCATCGCGCCCGAGCAGCACCAAAACGTCAAAAATTCCCGGCGATGTGCTGCGTCCCGTCAGCGCGGCGCGCAACGGTTGGGCAACCTTGCCAAGGCCCAGACCGGCATCCTCTGCGACGCGCCGCACGGCTTCTTCGAGCGCGGTCATCGTCCATTCGTCCAAATCGGTCAACGCGTTCTGTGCCTGAGTCAAGACCAACTTGCTCTCCGGCGTCAGCAGAACGCCCGCACCCGCGTCGAGAGCAAGGGGTCGACTGTCGAACAGAAACGCAGCGCCTGCCGCTAAATCATTGATCGATTTCGCCCTTACCTTCAGCACGGGCATCGCTTTGGTGAGTAATTCGACGTCAGCCTGCGCGACTCTCGGCGCAATCAGCGTCGCTAGCCGTGCATCGTCCGCTTCGCGCAAATAATGCCCGTTGATATTCTCGAGCTTCTTGATGTCGAACCGCGACGGCGAGCGCCCGACGCCATCGATATCGAACCATTCGATAGCCTGAGCACGGCTGATAATCTCGTCGTCGCCATGCCCCCAACCAAGACGGAGCAGGTAATTGGACAAGGCTTCGGGTAGCACCCCCATCTCATCGCGATAGGTTTCGATACCCAGCGCGCCGTGGCGCTTCGACAGCTTGGAACCGTCCGATCCGTGGATCAGCGGAACATGCGCATAGACCGGCTCGCTCCAGCCCAATGCTCGAATCATCGCCAGCTGCCGGAACGCATTGTTCAAATGATCGTCACCGCGGATTATGTGCGTGACGCCCATGTCATTGTCGTCGACGACCACCGACAGCATGTAAGTTGGTGTGCCATCGGACCGAAGGAGAACCATGTCGTCGAGTTCGTCATCGGCGACTGTAACGTCGCCCTGAACGCGGTCCGCTATCGTCGTTTCGCCGCCACGCGGTGCGCGGAAGCGGATTACGAACGGCAAGTCGGGTGCATCGTGCCGGTCGCGCCAACGGCCGTCATAGCGCAACGGCAGCTTTTTTGCCCGCTGTTCGGCACGCATCGTTTCGAGTTCGTCGGGCGTCGCATAGCAACGATAGGCATGCCCTGCAGCCAGCAGCGCATGCGCCACTTCGGCGTGACGATCCATCCGTGCAAACTGGAACACTTCGGGTCCGTCCCAATCAAGCCCCATCCAGCGCATGCCATCGAGGATCGCGTCGATTGCGCCCTGGGTCGATCTTGCGCGGTCGGTATCTTCGATGCGCAACAAAAATTTGCCGCCAAAATGCCGCGCGTAAAGCCAGTTGAACAGCGCCGTGCGTGCCCCGCCGATGTGGAGGTAACCGGTCGGCGAAGGCGCAAAGCGAGTCACGACAGTTTCGGTGCTTGCGCTCACGCAGACTTTCTCCAACACATGTGTCCGGGATGGGCACGATATCTGCAGGCGCCTCTAGCATGGGGCTCGCGTCGCTTCAAAGGGGGCGGCTGCCGCGCGTCGGGGCGGGTATCGAGGCATTTCTCGACGCCGAACGCGATCAGCTTGCACTTTGGCTGCCGGTCGCGCTGGGGGCAGGTATCGCTGCATGGTTCATGCTTCCCGGACCATCGCAGTGGGCGGCGTGGTTGATGGGGATGGCAGCGCTCGCCTGCGGGTCTGCGCTTCTGCCGGTGGGGAGCCGGATGCGGCGGGTGATGTTGATCGCATCTCTGGCGTCGCTGCTGGGATGCGGGGCGATCTGGGCACGCGCGACGTGGGGCGCCCATGCCGTCCTGCTGCGGCCCGTCGTTGCCAGCTTTACCGCCCGAATCGAGCGGGTCGAGGTGCAAACCGCCAAGGATCGCGTGCGGCTGACGATGGCGCCGGTCGATGCGCCCGCGCTGCCAACGCGTGTTCGGGTAACCGTCGACGACGTTGCCGCATCGGCCGGACTGATCGCTGGTGACCGCATCAAATTGCGTGCGCGCCTAGTCGGCCCGCCAAATGCAAGCGTGCCGGGCGGTTTCGACTTCTCTCGGGTCGCCTGGTTTCAGGGGCTTGGGGCGACAGGCAAAGCAATCGGCCGCGTGACAAAATTAGGGCCAAAGGAGTCCAGGCAAGCAGGGCTGCGCGAGCGCTTGTCCGCGCATATCCGCACCCGGCTGGCGGGCAGTGCCGGCGGGATCGCTTCGGCTTTTGCGACGGGGGATCGCGGCGGCATTTCACTTGAGGACGAAGATGCCATGCGCGCCAGTGGCTTGACACACCTGCTCTCGGTGAGTGGCCTGCATGTCACAGCTGTCGTCGGTGCCGCTATTTTTCTGTCATTGCGGCTGCTCGCACTAAGCTCGTTTTTGGCGTTGCGCCTGCCGTTGCTGCTGATCTCTGCGCTGATCGGCGCACTGACGGGCGTTGGTTATACGCTGTTGACCGGTGCCGAAGTGCCGACAGTTCGGTCTTGCGTTGCGGCGCTGCTGGTTCTCGCCGGGATTGCGCTTGGCAGGGAAGCCTTCACGTTGCGGCTCGTCGCAACCGGCGCAATCGTTGTGTTGCTGCTACGGCCTGAAGCGCTTGTCGGGCCGAGCTTCCAGCTGAGCTTTGCCGCGATCACGTCGATCGTCGCGTTGCACGAGACGCCGCTCATGCGACGATTAAGTGCCAAGGGCCAGGAAGGGTTGCTGTCGCGAGTCGGCCGGGCCATCCTCGCTTTGCTGGTGACAGGGATCGTGGTCGAGGCCGCGCTCTCGCCGATAGCCCTCTTCCATTTTCACAAATCGGGGCTCTACGGTGCGCTCGCAAACATCATCGCGATTCCGCTCACGACTTTTATCATCATGCCACTCGAAGCGCTGGCACTGCTCTTTGATACAATGGGACTCGGCGCACCGTTCTGGTGGGCGACGGGTGTTGGCATGGACATTCTGCTCGGTCTGGCGCGGTACGTCGCCAGCGTGCCTGGTGCGCAGGCAGCGTTGGCATCGGTGCCGGTCGGTGCGTTCGGGCTGATAATCGGTGGTGGCTTGTGGCTAATGCTTTGGCATGGAGGCGTGCGGGTCGCTGGAGCTGTGCCAGTTGCCGTTGGCATATTGTGGGCCTTGACGACGCCAGCACCAGACTTGCTGATTACGGGCGACGGAATGCACATGGCGGTTCGCAGTGAGGACGGAGCTCTGTCTACGCTTCGGCCGCGCGCGGGTGACTACGTCCGCTCGGTACTCGGCGAACGGGCAGGAATGATTGGCGAATTGAGCGATCTCGATGTGTTGCCGGGTGCCTCATGCAGCACGGACACGTGCCGGGTGACATTACGGCGCGGCAATCGCGGGTGGCGAATCCTCGCGACGCGTAGCCGCTACCTGATATCCTATACCGAGTTTCGCGCCGAATGTGCTGCGGCCGACATCGTGGTCAGCGACCGCCGCTTGCCGGATTGGTGCGCCCCGCGGTGGTTCAAGGCCGACCGGGCTTTACTCGCGAAAACCGGAGGCCTTGCCGTAACGCTATCGTCGGGAAGCGTTGAAACGGTTGCTGAAGCAGAGGGCGCGCACCCTTGGGCTTTAGCGCGCTTATCGCCGTCGAAGTAAAAGTCGCAGCACACACCGTTGTTCAATAACGCCGCAACAGCCCTGCCAAACGCCCCTGCACCCGGACCTGCTCGGCCTTGTAGAGTTGCGGCTGGTGCGCTGCATTTGCCGGATCAAGGCGGACGTCGCGACCAAGGCTGCGGAAATATTTCAGTGTCGCTTCATGATCGTTGACCAATGCGACCACAATTTCGCCATCGCGCGCCGTTTCGGTCTTGCGGATCAACGCAAAATCCCCGTCCAATATACCCGCATCGACCATTGAATCCCCGGAAACCTCGAGCGCATAATGTTCGCCCGGGCCGAGCAGCGCTGCTGGCACAGATAATGATGAGTGGCCTTCCATCGCTTCGATCGGCAGACCGGCTGCAATGCGGCCATGCATCGGAATTTCGATGATATCGTTCGAATTCGCTGCCATTGGCAAGGGCGGGACCTGCAGGGACGACCGGATCGGCACAACTTTGCCACCCTCGCGCTCGGGCATCCGGATTACTTCGAGAGCACGCGCACGGTTTGGCAGGCGCCGGATAAACTCGCGTTCCTCAAGCGCCGAAATAAGCCGGTGAACGCCCGATTTTGACTTCAGCTCAAGCGCTTCTTTCATTTCTTCAAACGACGGGGAAATGCCCGTTTCGCTCAGGCGGTCCTGGATGAAACAAATGAGTTCATGTTGCTTGCGGGTCAGCATGTGCGGCTCCGGAATTGGGAACGAATGCGGAACTTCTATGCAAACAAAAACGGAACGTCAAGTCAGCATTATCGCCGTAACGTCATCGCCCTTTTCAGCGGCGGCCGACCCCGCAGGGCGCATAATCAGCGCATCCGCAGACGCAAGCGGGAGCAGCATCCCGCTATCACCCGGCAAAGGCAGCATTGCGCCGTTTGACCAGCACGCGCGAACATAATCCGTCCGGCCGCCGACGGCGGGCATCGCTTCGGCAAGACGGGCCTTGATCATCTGTGGCTCGGGGGTGCTGGCACCTGCAAGATGCGCAATGAGCGGTTTAAGAAACAATGTTGCCGTAACGAAAGCTGAAACAGGATTGCCCGGCAGGCCGAGCGCAATCGCTTTGCCGAGTCGCCCTGCCATCATCGGTTTGCCGGGCCGCATGGCAATCTTCCAGAAGTCGATAACCGCGCCTGCATCGATCAAAGCGGGCCGCACCAGATCATGATCGCCGACTGAGGCTCCGCCGGTGGACACGATGACGTCGAAATCCGCACCACTCTTGAAAGCTGCACTGAGGGCGGCGCGATCGTCGGGAATGATGCCGAAATCGCAGACATCGGCAGGCAAATCGGTCAACATCGCGCGGAGCATTACGCCGTTTGACGATGGCAACCGATCCCGTGAGGGCTCGCTTCCGACAGGCGCAAGCTCGCTGCCAGTCGATATGATGGCAATGCGGATGCGGCGCCGGACGGCGAGGTTTGCGTATCCACCCATGGCAGCAAGCCCGATACGTGCAGCTGTTAACCGGTCTCCTTTTTCCAAGAGAAGCTGTCCAATTTTGAAGTCCGACCCTGCCGATCGAATATGCGCAAGTCCGCCTTTGGCCACATCCGGGTTCGCGGCGAGCCCGTCGCCGTCGCGCGTGACGTCCTCCTGAACGATGACCATGCCCGCGCCATCGGGCACAGCTGCACCAGTGAAGATCCGCACGGCTTCGTTCCTACCAATAATGCCGGCCCATGGCCTGCCTGCAGCAGATTCCCCAACGACGCGCCATGGACCGGCTTGATCCGCCGATCGGATAGCATAACCGTCCATTGCCGACAGGTCGCGCGAAGGCTGGCTTCGTTTCGCAGTTAGGGGTGCCGCAAGGTAGCGATTGGCTGCCGCTCCCAAAGACACTGTTTCGATTTCGACAGGCTGCGCCAGCGCGCGCAATTGCGCAGTCGCTTCATGAGGCGTGATCACACGCGCCAGTCGCCGCTGCGCCCACCTGACTTGGCAAGCAAGCGGATGCCGCTGATCATCATCCCGCGGTCGATCGCTTTGGCCATATCATAGATTGTGAGCAAGGCCGCTGAAACGGCTGTTAACGCTTCCATTTCGACGCCTGTAGCGCCCGAGGTGCGAGCGGTGGCTGTCGCCGAAATCATATCGACGTCCAGGTTGAAGTCGACAGTCACTGAAGACAGTGCAATCGGATGGCACAAGGGGATAAGATCACTAGTCTTTTTGGCCGCCATGATGCCGGCGATGCGCGCCACGGCGAGAACATCGCCTTTTTTCATCGTGCCGTCGCGGATCGCGGCAAGCGCTTTAGGTGACATATATATATTGCCTTCTGCCGTCGCCTCGCGCGTCGTGACAGGCTTGTTGGCGATATCGACCATGCGCGCTGCACCGGTGTCGTCGATATGAGTCAACATGGTCAATTGCCCGTCAGCAACTTGCGTGTAGCGGCTTCGATATCCGCCTGGCGCATCAGGCTTTCGCCGACAAGAAAGCTTCTAACACCATGTGCCGCCATGCGCTCGCAATCGGCATGCGTTGAAATGCCGCTTTCGCAAACGAGCAGAACATCGTCGGGAACCAGCATTGCAAGGCGCGTTGTCGTTTCCAGATCGACCTCGAAGTTCTTGAGATTGCGGTTGTTCACGCCGATCATTTTCGACCTGAGCTTCAGCGCGCGGTCAAGTTCGGCTTCGTCATGGACTTCGATCAATACGTCCAGCTTCAGATCATTCGCGCCGGATTCGATTTCGGCCATTGCGACGTCGTCGAGCGCAGCAACAATGATCAGGATCGCATCTGCGCCCATCGCGCGTGCCTCTTCGACTTGCCAGGGGTCGATCATGAAGTCTTTACGCAAAACGGGCAGCGTACAGGCCGCGCGCGCAGCAACCAGGTAATCTTCATGGCCCTGAAAATAAGGCGCATCTGTCAGCACGGACAAGCATGCTGCGCCGCCTGCTTCATAATCCCGGGCATGCGCGGACGGAACGAAATCGCTTCGTATCAACCCTTTCGAAGGTGACGCCTTCTTGATTTCGGCAATCAGGCCAAAACCCGATTGCGCCGCCATTCGCATGGCCCGTTCGAACCCGCGGACCGGCGTCGGCTCTGGCCATTTTCCAAGCCCTTCTGTTTTCTGCCGGGCAACCTCGTTGCGCTTGCTGGCGCAGATTTCTTCGAGTTTGTTCATTTATAATCGATCCAGCAATCGAGCAGCGCCTTGGCAAGACCTTTGTCTATGGCTTCGCCGGCTTCTTCGATACCGTCTCCAATTGTCGCTGCCTCATTTGCAACCACAAGCGCCGCCGCCGCATTGAGCACAACGGCATCGCGATAAGCGCCGGTTTCGCCGACCAGCAGCCGCCTGATGGCTTCGCCATTGAACAATGCGTCGCCACCCCGGATCGCATCGCTCGAATGGCGCGCAAATCCAAAACCGTCGGGTGCAATGTCGCCACTGCTCAGATCGATACCGATCGTTGCGATCGCTGTCGGCCCGGCAACAGAGATTTCGTCGAGGCCTTCATGACCGGATACGATCATTGCCCTGGCGCTGCCCAGTTCCGCCAAGCTGCGGCGGTAAAGCGGGATTTGCGACGGGTGAGGGACGCCGACCAGTTGCCGTGTTACACCCGCTGGATTGCACAAAGGCCCGAGCAGATTAAAAATCGTTTTCCGGCCAAGGGCGCGCCGGATCGGCGCCAGGTTTCCCAGCGCGGGATGGTAATTTGGCGCAAAAAGGAAACAGATGCCAAGATCAGCGAGACAGGCTTCGGCAGTGTCTGCGGCATGATCGAGGTTTAGCCCCAATGCCTCAAGCGTGTCCGCAGCCCCCGCCTTCGATGATGCCGCGCGATTGCCGTGTTTAGCGACGGGGACTCCGCAAGCCGCGACCACGATAGCAACGGCCGTCGAAACGTTGAGACTGTGGCTGCCGTCTCCGCCCGTGCCGCACACGTCGATTGCATTTGCTGGTGCGCTTATCGAGACCATGCGTTTCCGCATCGCCCGCGCAGCGCCAACAATTTCGTCCACCGTCTCACCCCGGTCGGCAAGTATCGTCAGGCGTGATGATATCGCATCATCCGCCATGCGACCATCGAGTATCTCACCAAACAGCATTTCGGCGTCAGACGCATTCATATCCGTTCTTTCACGCGCATCCCGGCCAGCATCATGAAATTGGCGAGTATCGCGTGACCATGTTCGGTCGCGATGCTTTCGGGATGGAACTGGACGCCGTGGATGGGGAGCGTCTTGTGACGAACGCCCATGATGCTGCCGTCGGGCGCTGTGGCGTTGACGATGAGGTCGTCCGGAGGATCATCGACAATCAGCGAATGATAACGCGTTGCCGTGAACGGAGAGGGAATCCCGCCAAAAAGGCCAGTGCCATCGTGCGTGACCGGCGATGTCTTGCCGTGCATCAACCCGCCGCGCACGACGCGTCCGCCAAAATGCTGGCCAATGGCTTGATGGCCCAGGCAGACCCCAAGCAGCGGTCGCTGTTGCGCTGCGCAGGCGGCGACCAGATCAAGCGAAATCCCGGCTTCGGACGGTGTTTTCGGACCCGGTGAAATCAGGAACGCTTCCGCGCCCGATGTCATCGCTTGCCCGACGCCGATTGCATCATTGCGGACGACCTCGACCGCAGCGCCCAATTCCATGAGATAATGGACCAGGTTCCACGTAAAACTGTCGTAATTGTCGATGACAAGGATCATGCGCGCTCTTTGGCGCAAACGCGCAGCAATGGGAATTCCCTAAAGTATGAGATTCGGGCGCCGTTAACCACAGCATGACCGCTGCTTCTATCCCCGTTTCGAATCGCATCAAACGTTGGCTGGGCCACATTGACGATAGGCCGTCCCCCTCGTTCCACACGTGGCAGGAACGCGTGTTTTCCGACGTTGGCGCATTTCTCAGCGCCAATCATCTGGACCCGACGCCGGATAATTATGATCTGGCATTTCAATATCGTGCTGCGCAGAATGTTGTGCTGGTCAACGCAATCCGCACGGAGCTCGACAGGAAGGGCATTCTGACGGTGGATGCCGCCGACCGGATTTTCGCAGCGAACGCAGGCCCCACCAGCGCCGACGCACTTGCGTATATTGCCGCCGAGATCGGAATGCATGTGGAAGGGTTGTCCAGTATAGCCAATCAATCAGATCGTGATACTGCTGCCTTTCGCAATGCACTGGAAGCCAATATCGCAGGTGGTGCGCCCGATGCGGTCGCTGTGATGGACCTAACGCTGGCAATGGTCGCACGGACGCGGGCGGCCGAAGCAGGGCTGCGTAAATCGACGCGCGAGCTGGCCGGATTGCGCGCACATCTTGCGGAAGCACAGCATTTTGCCGACGTCGATCCGCTGACCGAGCTGGCCAATCGACGAGCGTTCAAGCGCGAGCTGGAGCGCGAGATCATCAGCTGTCGGGCCGAGGACAAACCGCTGTCGCTGGCGTTTTGCGACATCGACCATTTCAAGCGTCTAAACGACCTCCACGGCCACGAAACGGGCGACCGTGTGCTGCGCTTTGTCGCGCAGCTTATGGCCAAGCAGTTTGCGCGCAAGGGAACTGTCGGCCGCTTCGGCGGTGAAGAATTTATCGTCATGTTCCCCGGCCTTGCCCCCGAAACCGCCGGTCATGCTGTTGACAGATGCCGCGCCGCGCTCGCCGATTTGCCGCTCTATGCCGCTACCACCGGTGATCGCATCGGTTCGGTTTCATTCACGGCCGGTGTTGTTGTGCTCGAAGAAAACGAAACCATGGCCGATATTTTGCGCCGTGCCGATGAACTTCTCTATCGCGGGAAAGCGGCTGGCCGAAACCGAATTTTGGTCGGGTAATTACTGACCGAACCCGACGTCAGCTGCACGCATCATTGCTTCGCGCGCTGCAGCGATCAGGGCTCCCGCTTTGGCTTCGCATTCGCGCTGTTCGCTATCGGGATTGCTGTCGGCAACGATGCCCGCGCCAGCCTGGACATGTATAACGCCGTCTTTGACGATTGCTGTGCGCAAGACGATGCAGCTGTCCATGCTGCCGTCGGGGCTGAAATAACCGACACCGCCTGCATACGCGCCGCGGGTTTCGGGTTCGAGTTCGGCGATTATTTCGCATGCGCGTATTTTTGGGGCACCGCTGACGGTCCCCGCAGGAAAACCGGCGAACAACGCGTCGAGCGCATCCCTTCCGGGGGCAAGCTGGCCGACGACGTTCGATACAATGTGCATGACGTGACTGTAGAATTCGACGGTATAGCTGTCGGTGACAGTTACGCTGCCTGCTGTTGAGACGCGGCCGACATCGTTGCGGCCTAGGTCGAGAAGCATCAGATGTTCGGCGCGTTCTTTGGGGTCTGCGAGAAGCGCATCGCGGTTTTCGGCATCTTCGAGCGCGGTCTTGCCCCGTGGGCGCGTCCCGGCAATCGGCCTTATCGTGACTTCGCCGTTGCGCGCGCGGACGAGGATTTCAGGACTCGACCCCGTTAGCGCAAAACCAGGCAAATCGAGATGATAAAGGAACGGCGAGGGATTGATCCGGCGCAGCGCACGGTAAAGATCGAACGCCGGCAACGTGAACGGCATCGTGAAGCGCTGGGCGAGCACGACCTGAAATATGTCTCCGGCCGCAATGTAATCCTGAGCTGCCGCGACCATGGCATGATATTTTCCGGGATGGAGAACCGGCTCGGCTTCCGGCGATCTTAGTCGCTCTACCCGCCGCGGTTGAGCCGGTTTGACCAGCGGTGCGTTAAGCCGCGCCATGGCGGCTTCGATACGTTCCACGGCAGGGGCAATGCGGTCTCCCGGCCAGACGGGGGCAGCGAAATAGAGCCGGTCCGCTAGTCGGTCGAACACGAGGATCAACGTGGGCCGGACAAACATCATATCGGGAAGGTCGAGCGGATTTGCAGGGGGGCGCGGCAGGTTTTCGATAAGTCCGATGGTTTCATAACCAAAGTAACCGACAAGGCATGCCAGCACACCCGGCAAGCCATCGGGCACGTCGATCCGGCATGACGCGACTAGATTACGCAGCGCAGTCATGCTGTCCTCGGCTAGTGGTACGAAGCTGTCACGGTCTGTTTGCCAGTGGTGATTGACGGCGGCGCGTTTCCCGTGCGCTTTGAAGATCAAATCCGGCGCAAGGCCGATCAGGCTGTATCGCCCGCGAACGGCACCGCCCTCGACCGACTCAAGAATGAAATCACCGCGTTCGGGTTCGAAGAGCTTGAGCATCGCAGACACCGGGGTTTCAGTGTCGGCGATCATGGAACGCCAGATCAGTGCAGGCGCACCGGCATCGATCTGCTTTTGTGCAACAGCATCCGCCTCAGGACTCACTAGCGGGCAGTGCCGCCGGTAAGCGATCGCTTGAAAGCAGCCAGTGCAGTTTCGTTGCGGGTCACACCGACTTTTGCCTTTATCGCTGCGGCAAATTGCTGGACATATTCATCACCGACAAGGCGACTGAGTTGTTGCTGGGTCGCGGCAACGAACGGTTGCGCTTGCACGGGGTTTCCCGGCGTTATCTTGTCGAGATAAACGATGACCCATCCGGCCCCGTCAGGCGCTGCAAGAACTTTGGCACGCTTTTCCGCCATGCTGAACATCATTGCCAGTGGTGGCGGTACTTTGTCGGCATTCTGCGCGATCTCGAGGCGGCGACCACCAGCGGGCTGAAGCGCCGGAAGCTTTACGCCCGCTCCGGCGATGGCCTGCACAACGGGCACGCCTCTGTTGACATTGGCAGCGATGCCATCGGCGACGCGGCGGGCTGCGTTGCCTGCTTTATTCATCGATGCATCGGCCATCACCTGGTTGCGGATAGCATTCAGTGGCTTGGCTGCGGCCGCGATGACGCGGTCCATGTGATAGAGCACATAGGCCGTGCCGTTGCCGAGCGAGGCAACCTGAGGATCGTCGGCACTGTCCGCCTGAAACGCGTCGCGCAGGATCGGCTGGAGTTCGGGGGTAAGCGTGAATCCCTGCACGTCGGGCGCGACACCGCTCGCCGTAATCGCGGGGGTCGACGTCGCGGTCAGCGCATATTTCTTGGCGACATCATCGAACGTCGCACCGCCATTGATATCGTCTTCTAGTTTGGCTACGAAATCGGCGAGCGCTTCGTCGGTCTTCACCTTCGATAATTCAGCAACCAGCACGCTGCGTACGGCACTCAGCGGTTGTGCAGCGATCACGGCGACCGCGTCGATGCGAACGACATGAAAGCCCAGTCCTGACTGGGCAAGCGCCGCAAAACCCCCCTTGGGTGCAGCGAACGCCGCGTCGGCGACACGCGGGCTCGTCAGCTTTCCGAAAGCAGCTTTATCGCTCGCACTGACGGCCAGTGCTTCAAGGCCACGCGTTTTCGCCGCATCGGCCATCGTTATTCCGCCGCGAAGCTTGATAAGAAGTGCTTCGGCATCGCTTCGTTTCTGGACGATAATCTGCGTGAACCCACGCGTTTCACGCCCGGCATATTTCGCCGCGCCCGCTTTGTAAGCGGCGGCAATTTCGGCTTCGGATGGCACGGCGCTTGCGGCAAAGCGTGTGCGATCGAATTGCGCAAGCTTGATCGTCCGGCGCTCGGGCACAGTGTAACGCGCGATATTGCGTCTATAATAGTCGCTTACGTCGCTTTCGGACAGCGGCCCATTCGAAGCAAACGCGAGCGTTGGAACAAACCCGATTTGACCCTGACGCGTTTCGAGCATCAGCGTTGCATAAGGCTGCACCAGTGTCGTGGGCGCGCGTGCGCCACCCGCAACCGGAATCAAGAGCATCTTCGTGATGGCCTCACGCCCAAAATCTTCGCGCAGTTGCGCTTCTGGAATGCGGCGCTGCGACAAGATGTTCAAGAATGTCGTGCGGTCGAACTGCCCGTTCGGGCCATTGAAGGCAGGAATGCTTGCGATGGCGCCATCGACCAGTTTGCGGCTGGCGATGATGCCATTTTCCTTTGCAAACAGTTCGAACGCCCGGCCGTTGATCATCTGGTCGATTGTCTGGTCGGCGCCGCCTTCCCTGACAAATCCAGCCATGTCGAGTTCGGGTTTCGCTTGTCGCGCGCCTTCGAGCTGCGACTGTGCCCGGCGGAGTGCTTCGGTTTCGCCAACGGTCATGTCGCCGACCTTGGCAATCGCGCCACCGGTTCCGCCGCCGCCACTGAACATCGTGTTGCTGTCGTAAAGCGTGACGATAAACGCGATGATAACGAGCGCAAAAATGCCGAGGCCGAGCGGGCTTTTCGCAAAGTTTCGAAAGAAGGTGAGCATGGGTGCGGCGATCCGGCCTTGAGCAATGACTGTCGCCCTCATAGAGCGGGGGTATGACGACACGCAAGCTCATCGCCGGGAACTGGAAGATGAACGGCAGTGTGGCAGCGCTTGCCGAGATCGATGCAATCGCGGCTGCGGCGATGGCGCTGGCTGTCGATATCGTAATCTGCCCACCGTTCACATTAATCGCCGGGGCTTGTGGTCGGGGCCTGCCGATCGGTGCACAAGATTGTCACGCCAGACCCTCGGGCGCGCACACCGGCTGTGTCTCGGCGGACATGCTTGCTGAAGCGGGCGCGACTTATTGCATCGTCGGGCACAGCGAGCGGCGCACGGACAACGGCGAATCCGATGCCGACGTTCGGGCGAAAGCGGAAGCCGCGATCGCCGCAGGCATGACGGCAATCGTCTGCGTCGGAGAAACATTGATTGAGCGTAACGCCGGCAATGCCGTGGCTGTCGTCAAACGCCAGCTGGCCGGATCGTTGCCGGGCATGCTCGATAAAACGGTGGTCGCTTATGAGCCGGTCTGGGCCATCGGTACCGGCCGAACGCCATCAGCCGACGAGGTTGCCGAAATGCATGCCGAAATTCGTGACGTTGTGGGTGACGGGGTGCGCATTCTCTACGGTGGATCGGTCAAGGGGTCGAACGCCGCTGATTTGCTTCATGTTGCCAACGTCGACGGTGCATTGGTTGGCGGCGCAAGCCTGACAGCGGCTGATTTTGTGCCGATCATCGCAGCGGCCTGACGCCGTGGCGCGGCGCAGCCGCATGCGTGCACCGAAGGCTTCCCGAATAGTGGGCAGTCTTGGCGCGATGGGCTTTGCGGCGTGGTTGGGCATTCCCTTGTTGGGGGCCATTGTCGCTGGTCAGGTCGAAAATCATACCACGCGTTTGGTCGAAGCGGTCATTACTGGTTTGCTGGTCGGTATCGCCCTGTTTACCGCGTGGCGGTTCCACAAGCTGCGCGGGTGGATCGTCGGACCCGTATTGTTGGTCGCTTTGATTGTTGAACTCGTCAAACGATTTGCAATGCAGGGGCCTGCCGCTTTCGGCGTGGTTGACACAACGATCGCCGTGCTGATCTTTATTGGCTTATCGCTCGGTATCCGCGCTGCGCGGGCCATGCGCGCCGGTGCGCTGTTGTAAAATTGCGATATCGACGCTAGTCGCCTGCGCAATCCTTTAATCCGAATGATTGTCAGCCACCATGTTCACGTTCCTGCTCGTTGTCCAAGCCTTGATTGCCGCCAGCCTTGTCGGCGTGATCCTGATGCAGCAATCCGAAGGTGGCGGTCTCGGCATGGGGGGTAGCCCGACCGGACTGATGTCGGCACGAGGGGCTGCGAATTTTCTGACGCGCGCCACGGGAATCCTGGCGGTGACATTCGTATCATTGTCGATCGCGCTGGCTGTCCTCGCCACGCAAAATGCCGCTCCTACCACCATCGATACCTCGCTTGCTCGGAAGCCTGCGCCGGTCCCACCTGTCGTGCCCTTGTCAGGCGATCCGGCGGCGCAGCCAGCACCGGTCGGAGCAGCGCCCGCTACGTCGAACGCCGGACCGGTGGTGCCCATGGCTGCTGCGCCGAAGGTAACCGAGACCAGGCCGGCACCGGCGTCGGTTGGCACAGCACAGTCGCGACCTGCAGCAGCACCGAAGGTTGCGCCAACGCGTCCGACGCTGCCAGTCCCTGTCATGTCGAACAACCCGACGCCCGCGCCTACGGATGCAGACCGCAACGGCAACTAAATCAGCGACACCTGATTCGCTGCCTTGCCGAAACCGGCAGGGGACGTCTAAGCGCATCCTCCCATGGCGCGGTTTATTTTCATCACCGGCGGCGTGGTTTCCTCGCTCGGCAAAGGTCTCATGGCAGCCTCGCTGGCCGCGCTTTTGCAGGCGCGGGGTTATCGGGTTCGCATCCGCAAGTTCGACCCATATCTGAACGTCGATCCGGGGACGATGAGCCCCTATCAGCACGGCGAAGTGTATGTAACCGACGATGGCGCGGAAACCGATCTCGATCTCGGCCATTATGAACGGTTTACCGGGGTTGCATCGCGCCAGTCGGACAACGTCACGTCGGGCCGCATTTACCAGCAGATCATCCAGCGCGAACGGCGCGGTGATTACTTGGGCGCAACCGTGCAGGTCATTCCGCATGTTACCGATGCCATCAAGGCATTTGCCGTAGCCGAAACCGAAGATCTCGACTTCGTGCTGTGCGAAATTGGCGGGACCGTCGGCGATATCGAATCGTTGCCGTTCATCGAAGCGATCCGACAGCTCCGAAACGACCTTGGCCGCGGCAACAGTGTGTCGATCCATGTCACGCTGGTCCCGTTTATTGCCGCAGCAGGCGAACTGAAAACCAAGCCCACACAACATAGTGTGCGCGAACTTGCCGCACTGGGCGTTCAGCCCGACGTGCTTGTGTGCCGCTGCGAACAGCCGCTACCGCTCAGCGACCGCGCCAAAATTGCGCTGTTCTGCAACGTGCGGAAAGAAGCTGTCATTCCGGCGCTCGATGCAAAATCTATCTATGCGGTGCCTTTACAATATCATCGCGAAGGGCTGGATGAGGAAGTCCTGCGCGCTTTCGGCATCGAACCGGCTGCTGATCCCGATCTGTCACGCTGGTCCGACATCGAGGACCGGCTGGGCAATACCGAAGGCGATGTGACGATTGGTGTCGTCGGGAAATATATCGGGCTGCAGGACGCCTATAAGTCGCTTCACGAAGCACTGGTCCACGGCGGCATTGCCAATCGCGTGCGCGTCAACGTCAAATGGCTCGATGCCGAAATGTTCGAAACGGGTGGCGACCTCATGGCGCAGCTCGAACCGATGCATGCCATCCTCGTGCCCGGCGGCTTCGGCGAGCGTGGCTCTGAAGGCAAGATCGCCAGCGTTCGTTTTGCCCGCGAGCATAATGTACCGTTTTTCGGGATATGTCTGGGCATGCAGATGGCCTGTATCGAGGGTGCGCGGAACACTGCCGGCATCGCCAACGCCTCGACGACCGAATTCGGTCCGACCGCCGAACCTGTCGTCGGTCTGATCACCGAGTGGATGGGTGCCGAAGGATTGCAAAAACGCAAAGCTGACGGCGATCTCGGTGGCACGATGCGGCTGGGTGCTTATCCAGCCAAACTCGGCGGCAATAGCGCGGTTGCGGCGATTTACGGGCGTGGCGAGATCAGCGAACGGCACCGCCATCGTTACGAAGTCAACGCGCATTACAGGGATGCGCTGGAGGGGCAGGGACTGATCTTCAGCGGCATGTCGCCCGATGGCACGTTGCCGGAAATAGTCGAGCGGCCCGATCATCCCTGGTTTGTCGGCGTGCAGTTTCATCCCGAACTAAAGTCCAAACCGTTCGATCCGCATCCGCTGTTTGCGAGCTTCATCGAGGCAGCGGTAAAACAGAGCCGCCTCGTGTGAGCGCTTGCACCGTGCGCACGCAACCGCCACATCGTGCTTATGACTGAGCAAAGCACTGACGTCGCGCAGCAGCTAACGCCGCTTGTCCGTCGTGTGCTTGCACCCAACCCGTCGGCTTTTACCTTTACAGGCACACAGACTTATATCGTTGGACACGGCGATGTCGCCATTATAGATCCTGGCCCGGCGGACGCTGCACATATCGAAGCTATAATCGCTGCGACGGCTGGCGAACGGATCACGACGATCATATGCACCCATACTCACCACGATCACTCGCCCGCAGCCACCCCGCTGAAGGCAGCGACCGGCGCGCAGATCATCGGTTGTGCACCGCTCACGCTCGACGACGATGGTCCGCGTGCCGATGCGGCGTTCGACACGAGCTATGTTCCTGATCGTGTGTTGTGCGACGGCGAGCAACTGACCGGCGCGGTCTGGACACTCGAAGCCGTAGCGACACCAGGTCACACATCGAACCATTTGTGCTTTCATCTCGTCGAGGAAAACGCGCTGTTCACCGGCGATCATGTCATGGGCTGGTCGACGACTGTCGTTTCGCCGCCCGATGGCGATATGGCCGACTACATGCGCAGTCTCGACAAACTCATGGTGCGCACAGATGCGGTTTATTACCCCGCGCACGGGGAACCGGTGACCAAGCCGCAGCAATTTGTGCGCGGCCTCGCCGGGCATCGCAAGCAGCGCGAACGCCAGATATTGAAGATGCTCGAAAACGGTGAGGGCGTTATCGCCGACATGGTGCCCAAAATGTATGCGGGGATCGATGTGCGCCTTTATGGTGCCGCAGGCCGCTCGGTGCTCGCGCATCTGATCGATTTGCGAGACCGAAACCTCGTGACAATCGGGAGCACCGGACGATGGGTAGTCCGCGCGTAAAATCCTGGCAGGCCATTCTGGCTATCGTCCTCACAGTCGTCGCCTTGTCGATCGGCTATGGCAAGTGGAATGAGCAGCGGCGCCAACGCGCGGAAGCGCAACTGGGTCTGGAGTCCGCACGGGCCTTATCCGAGACTTTCGCCAAAGCACGGTCGCTGCAAATTGCCACACTTCGCGGCGATGTTGTCGCAATCGGCAGGGACGGCGGATGGCGAGGGATGTTGCCAAGTTCGGTGACGGTCAAATATCCGTATTCAGTCAATTACTTCGTTAACTTGCAGAACATCCGTGGGTCCGATTTCAGGTGGAATGCCGGCAATCGAACAATGACCGTCGTCATTCCCGACGTGACACCTCAACTGCCGATCATCGATATCGCCAAAGCCGAATTTACGGATACCAGTGGGATTTTCGTCAGCCGAACCGCATCGCAACGAACAATCAAACAGGCGGGTGCGCGGGCTCAACAACGCGCAAAGATCACCGCTGCAAAACCTGAGCATATTGCAGCCGCACGCGCCAGCGCCCGCGATGCGATGCAAGCACTTGTGGCAGCACCGTTGAAAGCCGCTGACTTAGGCCGCGTTAATGTCGTCGTGCGCTTCGCCAGCGAATTGGACGGTGGTCGCAGCGTGGTTGACGGATCGACGCCTATCGAGGAAATCATGGCCCGCTGACTTCGAGTCGGGCGCACGGGTTGGCCATCGAACAAAACATCGAGGGGCACCATGGCAACACAGGCAAACGCAGCACCGATTGCGCGCGAAGGCGACCGGTTTTTCCTGATTACATCGATCGTGATCGCGGCGATATTCGTTGCCGGGTTCTCGACGCAGTTGGCGGCAGGGCGGTCTTCATTCGCAGCGCCGACGATTGTTCATGTTCACGCCGTCGTCTTCTTTGGCTGGGTAACGATTTTCGTGCTGCAAAACGCGCTGGTCGCCAGTGGCTCGATCACGTTGCATCGCCGCTTGGGCTGGCTCGGTCTGGGTTGGAGTATTGCGATGGTCGGCATCGGTATTGCCTTGATGCTGCACATCGTCCGCAGCGCGTCGACACCGTTCATCTTTCAACCGCAATATTTTCTGGTCGCCAATGTGCTGGGGCTGTTGGGCTTCGCTGGATTGACGTGGGCAGCGGTTGCGATGCGGCGAAAAACGGATTGGCACCGGCGGCTGCACCTCGCGGGGATCACGGTGATCCTCGGGCCAGCATTCGGGCGGTTGTTGCCCATGCCTTTGTTGATCCCATGGTCTTTCCAGATCGCCTGCTTGTTCAGCATCGCCACGCTGGTGATTATTGCCGCACTTGATGCGCGTCGTCTGGGCCACTGGCATCCAGCCTGGACGCGCGGGGTCGCCGTAGCGGTCACTATGCTCGTCGTCCCGCAACTGATTGCGTTCAGTCCGTTGGGGGCCGCAATCTACCGGGCGGCAACGGTCGGATCCCCTGGAGCAGCGATCTCACCGCTTGAATTTCCACCGCCGCCGATGTGACCCTTGCGAACAGGCCGATGCTCATCCATTTGAGCCTTTGATAATCGAGGGCTTTTTACGAATGAACATGCACATCGGCACTCTCAAAGGGCTCAACCTGCGCGCCGAAATCGAGCGGCTGCGCAAGGAGCGCAACGCTGTTATCCTCGCGCATTATTACCAGAAGCCCGAGATTCAGGATATTGCCGATTTTGTGGGGGACAGCCTCGACTTGTCGCGCAAGGCAGCAGCCACAAATGCCGACGTCATTGCGTTTTGCGGGGTGAAGTTCATGGCCGACACCGCCAAGATACTCTCGCCCGAAAAAATCGTCGTCCTGCCCGATATGGATGCCGGTTGCAGCCTTGAAGATTCATGCCCGCCGGACAAGTTCGCCGCTTTCCGCCGCGCGCATCCCGATCATATCGCGCTGACCTACATCAACTGCTCGACCGAAGTGAAAGCGCTGAGTGACATCATCGTTACGTCGTCGTCGGCCGATAAAATCCTGTCGCAGATCCCGGTGGACCAGAAAATCATTTTCGGGCCGGACAAACATCTAGGCGCCTATCTCGCGCGCAAGACGGGGCGCGAAATGCTGCTCTGGCCGGGGGTTTGTATTGTCCACGAGGCATTTAGCGAAACCGAGCTGGTCAAGCTCAAGGCCAAGCACCCCGGCGCACCGGTTGCCGCGCACCCCGAATGCCCTGCACACATTCTCGACCATGCCGATTATGTCGGCTCGACCAGTGGCATTCTCGCTTTCGCCAAGGATTTCCCGGGCGATACGCTTATCGTCGCGACTGAACCGCACATCATGCACCAGATGGAAAAAGCGCTGCCCGACAAGCGCTTCATCGGCGCGCCGGGTGCGGATGGCAACTGCAACTGCAACATCTGCCCTTACATGGCGCTCAATACGATGGAGAAGCTCTATGTCGCGCTTCGCGATCTGCAACCGCGGATCGAGATTGAGGAAGGGCTGCGATTGCGTGCGAAAAAATCGCTTGACCGTATGCTCGAAATGGCAGGAAGCACGGTCGGGCAGGGCGATTTGGGAGCGGTAAAGGTGTCGGGAGACTAAGGCGTTGCGTTGAAACCAAATCCCAAAACAACGATAAACGCGACAATCACAAGCGCGATCGAGACATAGAGAATATAACGATTGGTCGGGTTGCTGTCACCGGCGCGGGCTTCGGTGGTCGTTTCGTGGATTGGCTCTTCATCGGGCATGCGTGTTTCCTGCTTGCTACGACAAGCAAAACTCTTGCAAGATCGTTCGGTTCCCCGCTTCTCGGGAGTCAAATTCGGATCTCTTGATGCCATTCACGCTCGACCGTTTCGACCTCGACGGCTTTATCCTCTCCACGCTGGCGGAGGACCTTGGCGATAACGGGGACATCACCGCAGCCGCCGTAATACCACTGGATGCGCGGTTCGATGGGGCGATGGATTGCCGTGAGGCAATCGTTGTCGCAGGGCTGCCTCTGGCCGAAGCGTTTTTTCGGGTACTCGACCCCACCGTCGACATTGAAATTTTGGTTGGGGAGGGGAAGACGGTAACGGCAGGATCAGACCTGATGCGCCTTTCGGGCAATGCCCGCGCTTTGCTGACGGCGGAGCGGTCCGCGCTCAATACGGTCCAGCACCTGTCGGGCATCGCGACGATGACGCGCCTTTACGTCGATGCTATTGCCGGAACCGGCTGCATATTGCTCGACACGCGCAAGACGATCCCCGGCCTGCGCGTGCTCGAAAAATACGCAACGCGGATGGGCGGTGCAACCAATCACCGGATGCGGTTGGACGATGCTGCGATGATCAAGGACAATCATGTTGCGGTCGCGGGATCGGTTGGCGAAGCGACACGGCGCGCTGTGGCTGCGGGAATTGCGAACGTCATTGTTGAGGTCGATCGGATCGACCAGATCGAAGAAGCGCTCGATGCTGGTGCGACGCACATTCTGCTCGACAATATGACGCCGACCACGCTTCGCGAGTCCGTTGCGCTGATTGGCAGCAGGGCGGTGACCGAAGCGTCGGGCGGTGTCCGTCTCGATACGATCCGCACAATTGCAGAAACGGGAGTGACCTATGTTTCAGTCGGACGGCTTACGCAAAGTGCCCCAGCAGTGGATATCGGGCTGGATTTCGCTTTGGTGTAGCGTCCTGCCGGGGATGGCGCTGGCGCAAACTTGCAGCATTCCCGAACTTCGGGGTCCGCTACAGGCGGATCGTCCGATCAATGAACAGGCACGGTCAGGCGTTGTCGCGGGCTACACGCTGGCCTTGTCATGGTCGCCCGAATATTGCCGTGGCAATGCACAGGACACATCCGAACAGTGCACAGGCCCGAATAAATTCGGCTTCATCCTGCATGGCCTTTGGCCCGAAGGACCAAGCGGGCGGTCGGCACCGCGGTGGTGCCGTGCATCGACGACGATCGACCGGTTTGTGTTTCGCGCCCAGTTTTGCTCGATGCCGTCGTCGCGGTTGATGGCGCATCAATGGGCCAAGCACGGCAGCTGTGCCGCGCGCGACCCCGCCGACTATTTCGCAGCCTCCCGCAAACTTTTTGCATCGGTTCGCACACCCGACATGAATGCACTGTCGCGGCGGAGGATCGACGTTGGCGGCTTCAAGCGGATCGTCTCGGCACTAAATCCTGCCATGCAGCCGTCGCACATGGTTGTGATGACCGATCGACGCGGCGACTGGTTCGAAGAATTGCGCATCTGCCTGTCACGCGAATTCCGTCCGATACCTTGCGCCCGCAATCGTCCGAGCGGCGCACCCAATGGCGCCGCGGTCAAAATATGGCGCATTGCTCGCTAGGCATCGACGATTGCCGTGCCCGGATGATGCCGGTCGAGATGCTTTTTGATGATCCTGAGGTTGCGCGTGTTCGACCGAAAGAAAAAGTCGGGGACGGCGCCGATGAAAGGGATCGCACCCATCAGCGCATCGACGCCGATATTGCCTGCCATGCGCACATAGGCATGCTTTGGCATGCCCAGATTGCGCGCTTCCCACGCCAACCAGCTACCCATGACAGCTGCGATGACGCTGCCGCCCACGGGTAATATGCTGAGGATGAAGTCGAGCCCGAAACGCCGCTTCGTGCCTGGAATGACAAACAGTCCTTCGAGAAGTTTCTCCATCGCTTCGATGCGCCGTCGCACCGAAGCGGGATCGCTGCCACCCAATCCGATGGTGCGGGTAAGCGCGTCATAATCAACTTGCTTGAACGTGGGCATGCGCAGCTCCTTTGCAAAAGATATGGGGTGCCGGATCAACGGCACAACGTTGCACGAGAAAATGCGGTGAGGCGCAAAGGTTTTTATAAAATCAGTCGTTAAAGGTGCAGTGGGTTTGGAAAATTACGTCTAGTGTGAAACCGTGACGCTGTGGTGTCGCGGTCGGACGGAAATGTCACACGCTCCGTCGATGTAACTCGTGCAAAAGGATTTAATCCGCCGCAAAGCGCGTGACGCGGGATGAGAGGCGCGCGTCGCCGCTGATCCTGTTTGCGCCTGCGTAGGCGGGGCCGACGGGGATGGCTCGAAGCGAACTCACCCCCCAAGGCTGTATCCGACGGTCACCCGCCTGCGCAGGCGCATAAATTCAGGGGCAATCGCCCGCGAGACAGGCCTTATGCAGTTTCCACGCAAGCCACGCTGAAACGATGCACATGGCAGCCGTCAACAGCAGCTGATCGACAGCACCGACACCGAGTGCACTCAGGCCCAGCGCAAGCGCCGAGCCCGCCACCATGCATCCGGCATTGACGATGTTGTTTGCAGCGACGGTGCGTGCTGTCTCGCTGATCGGCACAGTCGTCGTAAGAAACGCGTAAAGCGGCACCACGAACATGCCGCCGGCTATCGCGATACCAAGCAGCGTCAGCGTCAGCGGGATTGCCCCTGGATGCGCAAGAAATTCAACAACCCCGTACAGGTCGCCGTCATTATCGAGAACCCAGTTTTTCGCGATCAGATGGAAAGCCACGACAAATAACCCCATCACGATAACGGAACCTGGCGAGTAACGCGCCGAGACTTCGCTTTTCAGCAACCGGTTGATGATGATCGATCCGATTGCGATCCCGACCGAGAAGATCGCAAGAAAAAGACTCGCCACTTCCTTGTCCGAGGTCAGCACGTTTTTAACGAGCGGCGGAAACTGGATGAAAAGCACGGTCCCGATCGTCCAGAAAAAGCTGATCGAAATGATTGCGAGAAACAGACGCGGAATATGCATTGTGCCGGAAACGAGCCGGTACGACGCGCGTAGAATATTGAAATCAATGGCATCGGGCGTACCGACCGGAGGCGCTGCCGGCACCTGCCGACCGCTGAACCAGCCGACGACCGCGATGAAAATAACCGCTGCCGCAGCAATTTGCGCACTTATGAATCCGGCAAGGATTGTACCGGCAAGGATCGCAATATAGGTTCCGGCTTCGATCAGCCCGGTGCCACCAAGCACTTCGTCCGGCTTGAGATGCTGTGGCAGGATTGCATATTTGATCGGGCCGAAAAATGTCGAGTGCACGCCCATGGCAACCAGTGCAATCAGCATGAGCGGGATATTTGCAATCAACAGCCCTGCTGCACCGACCAGCATGATGCCGACTTCGGCGGCTTTGACGATGCGCACGAGCTTTGCCTTGTCGCGCGCGTCGGCAAGCTGGCCCGCCACCGCGGAAAGAAGAAAAAAGGGAATGACGAACAAGGCCGTCGCGATGCCGCTGAATTGTTCTTCCTGCTTCGGATCCGAATAAACGTTGTAAACGACGAAAAGGACCATCGCGTTTTTGAACAGATTGTCGTTCATTGCGCCGAGAAACTGCGTCACAAACAAGGGCAGAAAGCGACGTGCCTTGAGCAAATGGGTGGTGTTTTGCGTCAAGGTATCGGCATTCCCGGATCGTTGCGACTGCGCCAGCCCTTAGCCAGCTTTGCGCCAGCCGCCAAACGCTATAACGCGGCTCTGGCATGATGAGTCTTCCGAACATCCTCACCCTTTCGCGCATTGTCACCGTGCCATTGCTCGTCGCATTGCTGTGGTTTCCGGGATGGGAACTCGGTTATGCGCTGGGCTTTGCGCTTTATTGCCTGATGGGGATCACTGATTATTTCGACGGTTATCTGGCGCGCGCCAATGGTCAGGTTTCAAAGCTCGGCGTCTTTCTCGACCCCATTGCCGACAAGATCATGGTTGCGGCCGTCATCATGATGCTTGTCGGCACGCGACATGAAGCGGCGTCTATCAGCGGCATCCACATTATTCCGGCAATAATCATCCTGCTGCGCGAAATTACCGTATCGGGACTGCGCGAGTTTCTGGCAGGATTGCAGGTGTCGTTGCCGGTTTCGCAACTGGCGAAGTGGAAAACGGCGCTGCAAATGGTCGCGCTCGGTGCGCTGATTTTGGCCGGCGCGTTGCCGACTCTTTTGTGGATCAAGCAGATCGGGGTGGTATCGCTGTGGGCTGCCGCCGCACTGACACTGGTAACGGGCTGGGATTATCTCCGCGTCGGCATCCGGCATATGGACTGAGGAAAATGGCGAAAATCCTTTACTTTGCCTGGGTTCGCGACGCCGTGGGCACTGGTGAGGAAATTATTGTGATACCCGACACGGTTAGGACAGTTGGTGCGCTTGCGGCATATCTTTCCGATTGCAGCAACGGGCATGCGCAGGCGTTTGCCGATCCCGAACGGCTTCGGGCGGCAGTTGATCTGGTTATGGTAGGTTTCGATGCGCCGATTGCCGACGCCAGAGAGATTGCTTTTTTTCCACCAGTGACGGGCGGATGATCACGGTTCGGGTCTGCGAAGCCGATTTCGATGTCGGCGCCGAAACGGAACGGCTGATCAAAGACGGTGTTGGTGGCATTGCAACATTTCTAGGTGTCGTCCGCGGCGACGGTGGGCTGGTGTCACTGACACTCGAGCATTATCCGGCGATGACCGAACGCGCTATGCAGTTGCTGGCCGAGCAGGCGGCAAAGCGATGGGGGCTAGCCGGCGTGACACTAATTCACCGGACAGGGACTATGTTTCCGGGCGAGCGCATCGTATTCGTGGGCACGACGTCAGCCCATCGTGCAGCGGCCCTGGAAAGCTGCGCCTATTTGATCGACCGCCTGAAAACCGACGCACCTTTCTGGAAGCGCGAGGCTTTTGCCGATGGGCGGGCAAGTTGGGTCGAACCTCGCGAAATTGACGCAACAGCCAGCGCACGTTGGTGTTAAGCCAAAGGGTCATATCCAAAAACCTTTGCCAGGCTGTAGATACTGGTGATGGTTAAAACGATGCCGACCAGGCGCATCAAGGATTGCGCCTGAACCCGCTTTGCCAGCACCGCACCGAGCGGTGCAGCAGTAATACCGCCAATCAGCAGGCCAATCGTTGCCGTCGTGAATGCTTGCCAACCCAGTCCGATCAAGAACGTAATCGAGATCGACAGCGTCAGAAAGAACTCGGCAGCATTCACGGTGCCGATCGTCGTGCGCGGGGTCGTTCCCTGAATCAGGAGATTGGACGTAACGACCGGACCCCAGCCGCCGCCGCCAACGGCGTCGAGAAAACCGCCAACCAGCCCAAGCGGCGCAATAACGCGAGGTGAACGGCTCTTAGGCGGATGCGTCGATTTCCACAGCAAGTAGAGGCCAATCAGGGCAAGGTAGGTCATGACAAAGGGACGCGTGACGTCGCCATCAAGATTGATGAGCGCATACGCTCCGATTACGCCCCCGATGACACCGGGCACGACAAGGCGTGCAAATAATTTCCAATCAATGTTTCGATGGAGCGCGTGGCTGATGCCGGACGCCGCGGTCGTAAAAACTTCGACCAAATGGACACCGGCCGATGCGCGCGCGGGTGGGACACCCATCACGCTGACCATCAATGTGGACGATATCACGCCAAATGCCATGCCAAGCGCGCCATCCACGAGTTGAGCGCCAAAGCCGATCAGGATGAACGGCAGAATCGCGGACCAGTCGATGGCGTTAATGTCGATCATAGTAGTAGAGTAAGCGCGAGCCTTCATCCGGGCGCAAGACATTTCGCTATGCTGTTGGTAAACCGACGCTATTGGGCGACGGGTTGCATCGCGCCGCGCCATGCCTAGATTACTTTTTTGGCAGCTTAGGGAGAACAGCGATGATCGAGGGTCTGATCAGGTATCTCGATTCGATCAAGGCGCGTGATCCTGCGGCCCGGTCGCGTTGGGAAATACTGACCTACCCCGGCGTTTGGGCGCTGATGTTTCATCGCCTCGCCCACTGGCTGTTTCGTGGCGAACTTTATTTCGTGGCGCGCCTGATCAATCATGTTGCGCGAATGTTTACGGCAATCGATATTCACCCGGGTGCAACGATCGGCCGGAATTTCTTCATCGACCACGGTTTCACCGTAATCGGCGAAACAGCGGTAATCGGCGATAATGTGACAATCTATCAAAACGTGACGCTGGGCGGGACCAATCCTGCCAATGGTGTTGCCGGCAAGCGACATCCGACTTTGCTCGACGGTGTGATCGTGGGATCGGGTGCACAAGTGCTCGGGCCGATCATTGTCGGGGAGCGGGCGCGGATCGGTGCGAATTCGGTTGTGACCAAGGATGTCGCCGAAGGGGCGACCATGGTCGGTATTCCGGCGCGATCGACCCTCATGGGGGCAGATCAGTATCAGCAGTCATTCATGCCTTATGGGACGCCGTGCAGCGAGAAATTCGATCCAGCGACGCAGCAGCTCGAGATTTTGAAATGTGAGGTCGAAGCGCTGCGCATGAAATTGGCGGCGATGACTGAAACCAATCAGTCGCGATCCGCCTGATGCGGCGTGCGTGATGGGCGTCGTTGCGCCGTTCCCGCGGCTGGTTACGCAGGTCGGCTTTGAACGGAGTGAGCTTTCGCGTATTCTCGATCTGTATGGCCGGATGGTCGCTGCAGGAAATTGGCGCGATTACGCGCTCCAGTTTGATGGCAAATCGGCCAGTTTTGCTGCCTTTCGTCGTGCTGCCGAACGACCCGAGATCAGGATCGAGAAATGTCCGGCGCTGCGTAATCGCCAAGGCGAATGGGCCTTGATCGGCGAAGCCGGCTTAGTCTTGAAACGCGGGCACGAACTTGGCCCTGTGCTCGCGCCGATCGAGCGACGATTGATGAAACTCGTCGTCGGTTAGGGTTTAGCCACCGGCCAATGTTCGCCCGATCAGCATCGATTGTTCGGCGCCCGACTGGGGAACGATTTCGCCAGTGCGATCGATGATTTTGTCCCAGAGCCCAGCAACGGCTTCCGGGGTGCGGTCATCGGCGGGCAACAAAACGCCGGGCGTCAACGTCACGAAAGCGGCCTGCACAACGCCTGCGCCAGCGCCGATGATCATGTTCGTCGGGGCATCCTCGCTGACCAAGAAAAGTGCGGCGGGAACGACATTTTCGGGTGCAAACGCATTGAAGGCGTCGTCGGGAAAAAGGTCTTCGGTCATGCGCGTTCCGGCCACCGGTGCGATAGTGTTGACGCGAATGTTGTATTTCTGACCTTCGAGATAAAGCGATTTGGTCAATCCGGCGAGACCGAGTTTGGCCGCACCATAATTTGCTTGCCCGAAATTACCGAACAGACCAGTCGACGACGCCGTCATCAAGATGCGCCCATAGGCCTGCTCACGCATCGTTTCCCAGCAGGCCTTGGTCACGTTGGCACTACCGTTCAGATGGACTTGCACGACAAGGTCGAAATCGACCGGATCCATCTTGGCAAAGCTTTTATCACGCAAGATGCCCGCATTATTGATCAGGACATCGATCCGGCCCCACCGGCGTTTGGTCTTGGCGACCATTTCGGCCATCTGACCAAATTCGGTAACGCTGCCGCCGTCGGATACCGCAGTGCCTCCCGATGCTCTGATTTCCTCGACAACCGATAATGCAGCGTTTGAATGGCCGGTTCCGTCGCGTGCGGAGCCGAGATCGTTCACGACCACCTTTGCACCACGCTTGGCGAGTTCCAGCGCATAAGCACGGCCTAAACCGCCGCCCGCGCCGGTAACAATCGCGACACGATTTTCAAAACTTATGGCCATGAAGAAATCCTTGGGCTGATAGGCTACGTGCCGCGGCCGATGCCCAAGGTTTCCTTTTACGTCAAATGGTCAACTGCGGCGTGCTCTACGCTTCGTGTCACGTTCGCGCGACGAGCCTTGAATACATTGATCAACCACGGTCCGCGAACAACGCGGATAAACAGCTTGAGCGGTCGGAGCGGGCGCGGCAGGGGTCTGCATCGTCGCTTGCTCGGGCATCGAAGGGTTCGTCGTTGCATCGGGCGCCGTTGGCATCGTTGGCGCGGTTTGGCCCTCAGGCATTGTTGATGTCGAAGGGTTTGCAGGCATTGCGGGCCCCGCAGACGGCGCAGCAGGCATTTCGCCCGCCGGTGGCATCTCGGGTGCAGGCATCGACGGCGATGCTGGTTCTGCCGGCGGTGTCGATTGAGCGAAAGCGGCGCTGCTGAGCATCAACGCGGCCGTAATTGCCAGATATTTCATTGGGCGACTCCTTGGTGATCCGCGCCGATACGCACGTTGAAAGGAAACGCTGTGACGTTGAAACAGGTTCTCAGCCTGCGGCGGTTTGCGAACGTTTCGTCGCTTGACGAGGTGCTAAAGCCTGCCGTCGGCATCCAACGCGTAACCCGCAGACCGGACAGTGCGGATAATGTCGGGCTTTCCGCCTTCGTTGATCGCTTTGCGCAGGCGGCGGATATGGACGTCAACGGTGCGCGGTTCGATGTCGCTGTCGTGCCCCCAGACGCTGTCGAGCAGACGTTCGCGTGAAAATACATGCGCTGGATGCTCGAGAAAATGCTTCAGTAAACGAAACTCTGTAGGCCCAAGCGGGATCATCGCGCCGCCGCGTTTTACCTTGTGGCCAACCGTGTCCATTTCAATGTCTGCGTACACCATCGCTTCACCCGCAAGCGCCGGACGAACGCGACGGAGCACAGCGCCGACACGCGCGACAAGTTCGCGGGGGCTGAATGGCTTGGTTACATAATCGTCTGCCCCGGTTTCCAGGCCACGGACGCGGTCCTCCTCCTCGCCGCGGGCCGTAAGCATGATGATCGGCACATTCGCGGTCTCGGGCATGCGCCGCAAGCGACGGCATACCTCTATCCCCGACAGGCTTTCGAGCATCCAGTCGAGAAGCACAATGTCGGGCGGGGTTTCCTGCGCGATCAGCAGTGCTTCCTCGCCGTCGGGCGTTTGGACGACGTCGAAATCTTCGCGTTTAAAATGATAGACGAGCAATTCGGCAAGCGCGGCATCGTCTTCGACAAGAAGCATTTTTGCACGGGTCATCACATCTTATCCTGATCTTGAGAGAAGGGATTACTGCGCTCGCGTTCGGCCATATATTCGCCGGTGGCGGCAAAATAGACCATTTCGGCAACATTGGTCGCGTGGTCGCCAACGCGCTCGAGGTTTTTTGCGACAAACAAAAGATGTGCTGCATCGCCGATGCTTTGCGGATTTTCATACATGTAGGTTACGAGCGTGCGGAAGATCGAGTTGTAGAAATCATCGACGATATGGTCGCGTTCGTTGACTTCGATTGCCGCGTTGATGTCGCGCGCGGCAAAAGCGTCGAGCACGTCGCGGACCATTTCTGTGGCGACTTTTGCCATGCTGGGGAGGAGCGAGATCGGCTCGATCTTACGACGGCTTTCGAGTGCGCTGGTTCGCTTGGCGATATTTTTTGCATAGTCGCCAATGCGTTCGAGGACCGCTGCGATTTTCAATGCAGCGATGACTTCGCGCAGATCGTCAGCCATCGGTGCACGGAGCGCAATGATCTTCACGACCAGTTTTTCAACTTCGGTCTCGAGCCGGTCGATCGCTTTGTCGTCGGCGATGATCTTTTGCGCCAGGTCGAGATCGCGTTTGATAAGTGCCTGCATCGCCAGCGTGATCGCCATTTCGGCGCGTCCGCCCATATCCGCGATATGGCCGCGCAGTTCGCCGATTTCGTTGTCGAAAGCCTTTACTGTGTGGTCGGTCATAATCGCGTGTCCTTAACCGTAACGGCCGGTGATATAATCTTTGGTGCGTTCCTGCTTCGGGTTGGTGAATATGTCCGATGTCACGCCATATTCCACGAGCGTGCCGAGGTGGAAGAACGCCGTGCGCTGCGAAACGCGGGCGGCCTGCTGCATATTGTGCGTCACGATGACGATTGCATAACGCCCGCGCAGCGCATGGATCAGTTCCTCGATTTTTGCGGTGGCGATGGGATCGAGCGCCGAACACGGTTCGTCCATCAGGATCACTTCGGGATCGACAGCAATCGCGCGGGCGATACACAAGCGCTGTTGCTGACCACCCGACAGCGCGGTGCCGCTTTCGGTCAGGCGGTCCTTTACTTCGTCCCACAGGCCGGCGCGCTTTAGCGATTCCTCGACGATACGATCCATCTCGGCCTTGCCCGCCGCAAGTCCGTGAATACGCGGACCATAGGCGACATTCTCGTAGATCGACTTCGGGAATGGGTTGGGCTTCTGGAAAACCATGCCAACCCGAGCGCGAAGCTGCACAACGTCCATCGACGGCGCGTAAACGTCTTCACCATCGAGCGTGATCTTGCCCTCGAACCGCGCGCTGGCGACCGTGTCGTTCATGCGGTTGAGCGTGCGCAGGAAAGTCGATTTGCCGCAGCCCGATGGGCCGATAAACGCCGTCACATTCTCTTGATCGACGTCGATCGACACGCTGTTGATCGCCTGCTTCTGCCCGTACCAGACGTTCACGTCGCGGGCGGTCATTTTATGAGTCATGTTGGAAGTCACCAGCGGGTTTCGAATTTGTTGCGAAGATAGATTGCGACGGCGTTCATCGTGAGCAGGAAAACAAGTAGAACGATGATTGCGGCGCTTGTTTTTTCGATGAACCCTCGGCTGACTTCATCGGACCAGAGGAAAATCTGAACCGGCAGAACCGTTGCCGGGTCACGCACACCGTCAGGCGGTGTCGCCACGAATGCGCGCATCCCGATCATCAGCAACGGCGCAGTCTCGCCCAGCGCGCGCGCCATGCCGATGATCGTTCCTGTCAGAATGCCTGGCAGGGCAAGCGGCAGGACGTGGTGAAAGACGACCTGGATGCGTGACGCGCCGATGCCCAGTGCCGCATCACGGATTGATGGTGGCACAGCCTTTATCGCGTTGCGGCCCGCGATGACGATGACGGGCATTGTCATCAGTGCCAGTGTCATGCCACCAACCAGCGGCGCCGACCGCGGCATGCCCCACGTTCCAAGAAACACGGCAAGCCCGAGCAACCCGAAGATGATCGAGGGCACCGCGGCGAGATTGTTGATCGACACTTCGATCAGGTCGGTCCACCGGTTTTTCGGGGCATATTCCTCAAGATACAGTGCCGAAAAGACGCCGATCGGAAACGCGAGCATAATGGTGATCGCCATCGTCAACAGCGAGCCTTTAAGCGCCCCCCAAATACCCGCTTGCGTCGGATCGGTTGCGTCGCTTCCGGTGAGGAATTGACCGTTGAAGCCCGAACTGACGACACCACGCGCATCGAGCCGGTCGAACAGTGCCTTGCTTGCCGCTGTCCCTTCACCACGCTCAGCAAAAGCAATGGCAGAGGAGGCGGGTATTTTGACGGTGGTCGGTTGTGTCAAGATCGACGGATCGCGCTCGACCGCATCGCGCAACGCCAGCCATCCGTTATCCGACAACGCAGCCGAAGCGCCGCGACCAAAAGCGGCATCGGCGGCAATACCGGGTATTTCGACAAGGCCAACGCCCGCCCGCGCTGCATTGGCATCAATGCCGAATTTTTTGAGATCGATCGGCACGGCAATCTGGGTTTGCGTAAACCCACGCGCACCGTTCGCGATCATCGTGATCAGCAGAAACGCCAAAAAGCCTGCCGACAACAGAATCGCGCCAAGGCCAACGAGCCGGAACATCCGTTCACCACGATAACGGCGCGAAATCCGTCCCTGCATGGCAGCGGACCGCCAGTCAGTAGGGATACGGGCGAGTGGCTCAGTCATAGGCCTCCCGGTATTTTTTTACGACCCGCAACGCGACAATGTTGAGCAGGAGCGTGACAATGAAAAGCACGAGGCCCAACGCAAATGCCGCGAGCGTCTTGGCGCTGTCGAATACGCTGTCGCCGGTGAGCAACTGGACGATCTGGGTCGTCACGGTGGTCACACTGGCAAACGGATTGGCCGTCAGGTTTGCCGCCAGCCCTGCCGCCATGACGACAATCATCGTTTCACCGATGGCACGGCTCACCGCGAGCAGCACGCCGCCGACAATGCCAGGGAGCGCCGCCGGAACGATGACTTTGCGGATCGTTTCGGACGTTGTTGCGCCCATGGCCAAGCTGCCGTCACGCATTGATTGGGGAACGGCAGCGATCGAATCATCGGCCATCGACGATACAAAAGGAATGATCATGATACCCATGACGAGCCCTGCGGCAAGTGCACTTTCCGCGCTGGCCCCCGGAATACCGACGCTCGTCGCAAAGCTGCGGATGGCCGGCGCAACAGTAAGCGCCGCAAAATAGCCGTAGACGACCGTGGGTACGCCAGCGAGTATTTCCAGCAGAGGCTTCATCCACTTGCGCGTCGTCGGTCTTGCATATTGCGTCAGGTAAATCGCACTCATCAGCCCGATGGGGATGGCCACAATCATCGCAATGATCGCACCAATGAAGATTGTGCCCCAAAACAGCGGGACGGCGCCCAGAGCTTTGGTGTCACCCCCCGCAGCAGCTTGCAGGCTCCAGCGTGTGTTGAAGAGAAAGTCGATCGGATTGACGAGCGAGAAAAAGCGGATGCTTTCGAAGACCAGCGATGCCACGATCCCGGCGGTTGTCAGAACCGCGATGAGCGACGCTAGCAACAATGTGACCATGACGACGCGTTCGACGCGTGTCCGCGCCCGGAAGTCAGGTTGCAACCGCGTGTAGGCAAACGCACCGCACGCAATCGCCAGCGCGGTGGCCAATGCCATGCCAATCCAGCCAAAGGCGCGCTGGGCGTCGCGAAACACCGGCGCCAAGGCTTCGGCTTGCGGATTGAACGCGCTGTCCAACTGACCGCTGGCCAAACCGCGTGCTTCGCTCAGGATGGCAGCGCGCTCCATTGGTTCTGTCGGCAGATCCTGTGCCGCCGCGCTGATCGCAACGCGTTGCGTGACCAATGCAGGCGTTACGGTTGCCCAGACTGTCGCGAACAAAAGCGCCGGCAAGATCACGACCACTGCGACAAACCAACCGTGATAGCCCGGCAACGAATGCGGGCGCTGCGACGCTGGCCCTTTCACTGGCGCAAAACGCACGGCTCTCGCGCGCCCCGCGAACCAGGCAATTACGCCTAGCGCCAGAATCAACATAATCGATGTTGTTAGCGACACCCGAACGTTCCGCGTCTACTTGAGCGTCGAAGGGTCGAGAGGCTTCATGTCCCTGGCTTGCGCTTCAGCCGCGGCACGAACATCTGCCGGTGCGATCACCATACCGCGCTGCTTCAAATATCCCTCAGGATCCCAAGCCGTCGCGAATTCGGCGACAAAGCCCTGCAACCCCTTGATCGCTTTAAGATGCGCACTTTTGACGTAAATGTATAGCGGTCGAGCACCGGGGTAGGAGAAATCAGAAATACTCGCATAGGTCGGAGCAACGCCGTTCAGTGTGTTCCCCGCCAAGGTTTCGGTGTTCTCTTCAAGAAACGAATAGCCGAAAACGCCGATTGCCTTGGGGTCTGCAAGCAGTTTTTGCACAATCAGATTATCATTCTCGCCCGCATCTACGAAAGCACCGTCTTCGCGGACCGTCGTGCACGTTTTCTTATGCGCATCACTGTCGCTTTTGGCGAGTGCCTTCATAGCGGGATCGCTGTCGCAGCCAGCTGTCAGAATGAGTTCGGCGAGCGCGTCACGGGTTCCGCTGGTCGACGGCGGACCGTATACTTTAATGGCGATAGCCGGGAGCGCGGGATTGACGTCCTTCCAGGTTTTTGCCGTTTGCGCTTTGCCGAACGGATTGGCGGCAAGCGCGGCATAGATATCGCGCGGACTCAGCGCGAGCTTGGGACCAGCTTTCCCCTCGGCAAAAGCAATACCGTCGAGGCCGATCTGCAGTTCAACGACGTCGCTGACCTTGTTCTTCTTGCACGTCTCATATTCCGATTTCTTCATGGCACGCGATGCGTTCACGATGTCGGGATGGCGAGCGCCAATGCCACCGCAGAAAAGCTTGAAGCCAGCGCCAGTCCCAGTCGATTCGATGATCGGGGACTTCGAGCCAGGATTTTTATTGACGAATTGTTCGGCAACCGCAGTCGCAAACGGATAAACCGTCGAAGATCCGACAGCCCGTATCTGGTCGCGGACGCCATTATTGTCAGCGCCCCCCCCACTATTGTCACATCCGCCAAGGGCAATAAGCGCAATGGCAGCGATTGCTGCGGTTGAACGGCACATATTGGGGTCCCCTCCCGGTTCAGTGCTACCGCACCGTGATCCTCGCCGGATATCAGCGATTCGATCCTTTAATGTTTCAGTCGAGTGACGATATTGTGACAGCGGGCTCCGGTGTCGCCGGAAATATTACAGAAACCGTCGTTCCGCGACCAAGCTCGCTCGCAATTTCCAGCCGCGCTCGATGGCGCTCGACGATATGCTTCACAATCGCAAGCCCAAGCCCGCTGCCCCCCATCACACGACTGCGGCCCGCATCAACGCGATAAAAGCGTTCGGTAAGGCGAGGAAGATGCTCGGCCGCAATGCCGTCGCCTTCATCGGCGACGATCAGGCGGACGAGTCCGCCATCGCCTCGAACCGTTACTTTTACCGGTGACTCCGCGCGTCCGTATTTTATCGCATTGCCGACCAGATTGTGGACAACTTGTGCCAATTGCGATCGCTCGCCCGTTACATTGGCGGGCTCGGCATCTATTTCCAGCACCAGGCGATTGGGTTCATCACCCTGCCGATCGCGCCATTCCCCCATTATCTCACGCAGAAGCTGTGACAGCGAAACAATCTCGTCTGGAATGAGATATTTTTCTGCTTCGATCCGGCTGAGCGTTATCAAATCATCGATCAGACGTTGCATGCGCCGCGCTTCTTTCAGCATCACGTCGAGGAAGCGCGCACGCACGGCGGGGTCGCCGCCGGCCTTGTCGTCCAAAAGCGTCTCGATGAAGCCCAGCAGTGCCGCCAGCGGCGTCCGCAATTCATGGCTGGCATTTGCAACGAAATCGACCCGAGCTTGCTCGACAGCACGGCGCGCCGCGCGATCGATCAGGTGCACGACACGTTTGCCCGGGGCAATCGTTGCGACGTTGAGTTCGACCTGTTGCTCTCGTCCGCCGATCCCCATCAGCTCTACGCTGCCGTCCGGCGCATCGATTGCAAGTCGCGCCGACGCCGCCGGATGGCGTATTGCAAGCCGCACGTCCTCGCCAATGATGTGCGACCCCAACAGTGAGACAGCGGCGGCGTTTGCGGCCTGCACGCGATTGTCTATCAGAAGGAGTACCGGCTCCGCGATTGCGTTTATCACCGCAGTTTCGATGACGCCCGTCGGGACAACTTCTATCGCCGGCGGCACCGGTTCGGTGTCCACGAACAGCCTCGATATCGCAAACGCGCCAAGGCCAGCCGCCATGACAGCCGCGGCTGCCCACCCGTCGGGCGATAACTGAAACACGATCAGCGCCAGGGTTACCACATAAAAAAACGCAACGATCACGCGTACGGGATTTTGGCCTAACATCTCCTCACCCTAGGGCGAATATATGACCAGTATAAAGCGATTAACCATTGGCAATCGCCAGCAGCCATCTTTTTATTTATACCGCAGGTTATGGGCGACGGGGTAGAACGAATGGACGATGATGCAGCCACCACAGATCGGCGGCGCGTATTGCAATTGGGAGCTCTTGGTGCCTCGGCTGTTATGACGGTGCGACCGGCACTGGCCACAACGATGGCATCGGTGGTCAATTGCCAGATTCCCGTGCCCGATGCCGCACGCGCCGGAAATCTGATTGCTGCTGACGGATCCCTCGTGCCGCCCGGCACGGCAGGAGCCTTTTCCGGTCCGGCTGCGCCACTGAACGGTGCCGATGTAAAACGCGCACTTGCCGGCAGGTCGCTGCCTGGACAGGATCCGGCGGCCAGTCAGGCCTACATGAATTATGTCCGCCGTTTGCAGCATGGCCAAAGCGGGTTCACCTGTTATGCTTCGCTGCAGATGCCGGGGCGGTGACAGTCGTTTGACCTATCGCGCGGACCCGGCGGGCGGGTTGCGAATGGTCTCTCTCGACAGCCTTACGGCAATTTATCACCGTGCGAGCGGGCAGTCCCATGTCGTGTCGGAACCTGTCCCTGAAATAATCGCAGCGCTGTCAGCGGGCGAAGCTGACATCGCGGAAATTATAGAACGGTTAAACCTGTTGGATAACGACGATACCCGCGCTTTGCTTTCGGAACGGTTGCACGAACTGGTTCGCACGGGACTCGTTGCGCAACGATGAAGCATCGTTTTGACGTAACAGTCGGTGCCATCGGGTTTCGCATCGGGTCGGCATGGCGAGCACCGATTGCGGCACTGGAAGCGCTCTACGTCGATTATCCGCGTGTTGACGTGGTTGCGCATTATACAGTTCGGCTTGAGCCCGGTCGATTTTGGCGGCGATGGGTGCGCCCGTCGATTGCAATCCGCGGCAACCATATGCTGCCCGACGCGCTGCCGTTGCCGTTGGTGCAGGGGTTGCTTGCTGCCGAAATGGGCATGAATTTGCAGCTGGCTCTGGGTGAACGGCGGTTCCTCTTGCTTCACGCTGCGAGCGTGGAGAGGGATGGACACGGGCTGATATTGACCGGTGAATCGGGTTCGGGCAAATCGACATTGTCAGCGCTGCTAGGCGCAAATGGCTGGCGCTTCATGGGTGACGAGTTCGTTCTCCTCGACCCCGAAACTGGCTTGATGCATCCGTTTCCGCGCCCGGTCAGCCTCAAAAACGCAAGTATTGCCGCGCTTGAGGCGGTCCTGCCGGAGACCCGCTTTGGTCCGCGCCTGATCGAAACGCCAAAAGGCGACATCCGTCATTTGAAGCCCGATCTAACGGCCCTTTCAGCCATGCATCAGACAGCGGTCCCGCGTCTTATCCTCTTCCCGAGATTCGGTTTCGATCCGGTCGTCCGCGATGTTCCACCGGGTGAGACCTTCGTGCGCCTGACGCAGGCATCGACCAACTACACGGCAACGGGCGAACGCGGGTTCGCGGCACTGACACAGCTTGTCAAGTCTGTTCCTGCCAAAGCAATTGACTATCCGGACACAGCGACCGCGCTTGAAATGGTTTCAAGGCTGTGATCCTCGCCCGCGTGCTCGCAGATCCGCAAGCAGTTCTCGCACTTGATCATGGGGCGTGGGAATCGTTGCTGTGCATAGCCCATGCCGAACGGTTGTTGCCGGCGCTTGCCTGCCGGCTCGAAGGGCTGGCCGTTCCCGACAACGTCTGCGCGGTGCTGACTGGTGCGCGCCTGAATGCCGAAGCGGGCCGCGTTCGTGCACTCTGGGAAATCGAGATGGCGCGGCGCGCGCTTGGACCGCTCGGTATTCCGATTGTCTTGCTAAAGGGAAGCGCGTTTATCGCTGCCGGTTTGGCAGCAGGGCAGGGGCGGCTTGTCGGTGACCTCGATATTCTTGTGCCGCGCGAGCGACTTGACGATGTTGAAGCAGCAATCCTTGCGGGGGGATGGGAATGGCTGAAATCGCATCCGTACGACGATCAATATTACAGGCATTGGATGCACGAGCTTCCGCCGCTGATCCACCGCGAACGTGATGCAATGATTGATATTCACCACACGATCCTGCCGCTGACCGCGCGTCCCAGGCCCGATGCCGCCGCGATGATCGCCGACAGTGTCGAGATTGCGCCCGGTCTGCGCATGTTGTGTCCGGAAGACATGATCATCCATGCGGCGGCACATTTGTTTGCCGACGGCGACCTGTCGGGTGGATTGCGGAATTTGTGGGATGTCCGCTGTCTGTTGATCGAATATCCCGACAATAATATCTTGGAAAGAGCACAGCTGCACGGTTTGCGGGTTGAAACCAACCGTGCGCTCCGGCTCGTCGAATACGTGTTCAACGACACAAAAGGCGCTGGATTAATCGACCGCGTATTTATCGCGCGCTTGACTGCGCGTGACGGTTGGGGCCGCGAAACGCACAAACTCCTGCGTTTTGCCTTCTACGTCCGTTCACACCTTATCCGCATGCCATTGCCGCAGTTGCTGCGTCACTTGTTCACCAAATGGCGCAAGGGTAGGGACGGCGCATGAGCAATATCGCAGCAATCATTCTTGCCGCCGGGCAGGGGACGCGCATGAAGTCGGATGTGCACAAGGTGCTGCATCCGATCGCGGGCCGACCGATGCTGATGCACCTGATGGCCAGCGTCGATGCGCTGAACCCCGCTCGGAAAGTTGTCGTCGTTGGCAGTGGCAAGGACCAGCTTGAAGCAGCGCTCTCGGGAAGCGCCGAATTGGTCGTGCAGCAGCCACAACACGGCACGGGGCATGCCGTTTTGCAATCCGAAGCCGCTTTGGCGGATTTTAGCGGCAACGTGTTGATCCTGTATGGCGATGTGCCCTTCGTGCCAACTGCAACGATGCAAATGATGATCGATCGCTTGAATGGTTCTGATACGCCCGCCGTCGTGGTTCTCGCTTTCGAACCTGAAGACACGCAAAGCTATGGCCGGGTGATTACCGATGGCGATACGATCACGAAAATGGTCGAGCATAAGGACGCGACAGATGCCGAGCGTGCCTGTCGATTGTGCAATTCGGGCCTGATGGCAGTGAAAGCGCGTGACCTCTTCGCGCTGCTTCGACGTGTGACGAATGGCAATGCATCGAACGAATATTACCTCGTCGATATCGTGAACATCGCCAATGCCGATGCCCGAAAATGCGTGGTCGTAACAACCAATCCGTTCGATGTCGCAGGCATAAATAGCCGTGCCGAACTCGCCCGGATTGAAGGCAGATGGCAACAACGACGTCGCGCGCAGGCTATGGCTGACGGCGCATCATTGATAGCACCGAAAACCGTCTGGTTTACTTGGGACACCGTCGTCGGACGCGACGTCGTGATCGAGCCCAACGTCTTTTTTGGCCCCGGTGTGACGATCGCTGATCAGGTCACGATCCGTGCTTTCAGCCATATCGAAGGTGCGACGATCGAAAAGGGGGCCGAGGTCGGTCCGTTTGCCCGGCTGCGTCCCGGAACTGTTCTTGAAGAAAAATCGAAAGTCGGCAATTTCGTCGAAGTCAAAAAGGCCCGCCTTGGCAAGGGCGCAAAGGCGAACCACCTGACTTACCTCGGCGATGCCGACATTGGTGCGGGCGCAAACATCGGCGCGGGCACGATCACTTGCAATTACGACGGCTTTTTCAAGTATCGGACAGTCATCGGGGATGGCGCGTTTATCGGCTCGAATTCGGCACTTGTCGCGCCGGTAACAATCGGCGCAGGGGCAATCGTGGGCGCGGGGAGTGTCGTGACTGCGGATGTATCGGACGATGCGCTTGCGTTGGTGCGGCCCGATCAACGTGAAAAAGCAGGTTGGGCGATGCGCTTTCGTGCGGTGATGAGCGCGAAAAAGTCCGGATGACGTCGCATCACATAAATATCGTGCATAAACCGTCCGCGCGTCGGTGCTGCTCCCAAATCCTCTAGTCGGGTACAATTTCTATGTGCGGCATTATCGGCATCGTTGGCAAAGGCCCCGTGGCAGATCGCTTGGTCGAAGGGCTGAAGCGGATGGAATATCGTGGCTATGACTCGGCAGGCGTCTGCACGGTCGATGGTGGGCAGCTCGTGCGTCGCCGCGCCGAGGGGAAGCTCGCCAATCTCGTCGATGTCTTGGCGGGCGATCCGGCGCCCGGCAATATCGGCATTGCGCACACCCGCTGGGCAACCCACGGCGCCCCGAATACCGCCAACGCGCATCCGCATGCGACAGGCGAGTTGGCGCTCGTGCACAACGGCATCATCGAAAATTTCAAGCCGCTGCGCGATGGCCTGATTGCGCGCGGTCGGCATTTCGAAAGCGAGACTGATACCGAAGTCGTCGCGCACCTGATCAGCGAGCAGATCGAAGCGGGCTTGTCACCGCAGCACGCCGTGAAAGCTGCTCTTCCGATGTGGCGTGGTGCTTTTGCGTTGGTAATCGCGTTTCGTGCGCACCCCGACATGCTGATCGGCGCGCGGCTCGGATCGCCGCTCGTGGTCGGTTATGGCGAAGGCGAGACTTACCTCGGATCGGATGCGCTGGCGCTTGCGCCGCTGACCCAGCAAATTGCCTATCTCGATGAAGGCGACTGGGTGGTCATAACGCGCGAGGGTGCCAGGATTTTCGACAAGGAAAACCGACCTGTAACGCGTGATATAACAACGTCGGGCGTTTCGGCAGCAGCGATCGAGAAAGGCAATTATCGCCATTTTATGCAGAAAGAGATTTTCGAGCAGCCTACAGTCGTCGCGCAGACGTTGCGCAGCTATGTCCGCGGCGTCGAACGTCAGGTGGCATTGCCGCAAATGGATTTCGATCTGTCGGCGATCAACCGCATCACGATTGTCGCATGCGGGACGAGTTTTTATGCCGGGATGGTTGCCAAATACTGGTTCGAACAATTTGCGCGTGTGCCGGTCGATCTCGATGTTGCATCCGAATTCCGTTATCGTAATCCTGTGCTCGAATCCGGTGGGCTTGCGCTGTTTATCTCGCAATCCGGCGAAACCGCGGACACGTTGGCTGCATTGCGCCATGCCAAGGCTGCGGGTCAAAAGATCGCCGTGGTTGTAAATGTGCCAACCAGTTCGATGGCGCGCGAAGCCGATTTGTTGCTGCCAACGCACGCTGGTCCCGAGATCGGCGTCGCGTCGACCAAAGCATTTACGTGCCAGCTCGCAGTCTTGGCAGCTTTTGCAGCGCACCTTGCGGTCGTTAAGGGCAAGATGAGCCGTGATGAAGAGATGGAGGTCGTTCGCCATTTGACCGAAGCGCCGGCTGCTTTGAATGCCGCGCTTGCGCATGACGAGGACATCGCCGCCATGGCTTACCTAATTGCGCCCGCCCGCGACGTACTCTATCTGGGGCGCGGGCCGGATTATCCGATGGCGCTCGAAGGCGCGCTCAAGCTAAAGGAAATCAGTTATATTCACGCCGAAGGATATGCCGCGGGCGAAATGAAGCATGGACCCATTGCGCTGATCGATGAAGCCGTGCCCGTCATCGTAATCGCGCCGTCGGGGCCGCTGTTCGAAAAGACCGTCAGCAATATGCAGGAAGTCATGGCGCGCGGCGGTAAGGTCGTGCTGATTTCCGATGCCGAAGGGATTGCCGAAGCGGGCGGGGGGTGCATAGCTACGATCGAAATGCCGAAGGTTCATCCGCTTATCGCGCCGCTGGTTTATGCAGTTCCGGTGCAACTGCTGTCATATCATGTCGCTTGCGTGAAAGGTACCGACGTCGATCAGCCGCGTAATCTGGCGAAGTCGGTCACCGTGGAATAATTAGCCCGCACTCATACATTCAAGCGCGCGCGCATTTCCTTGCCGGGCTTGAAGTGGGGCACCCGCTTGGCATCGATTTCGACCGCATCGCCCGTGCGGGGATTGCGGCCCGTGCGGGCATCACGATCACGCGTCGAAAACGTGCCGAAGCCGCGCAATTCGACACGCCCGCCGTGGGCGAGCTGTGCGACGACTTCTTCAAAAAAACAATCGACGATTGCTTCGATGTCTCGTGCCGCCAGCCCGGGATTCTTACCGACCAGCTTGTCGATCAATTCGGAACGAATCATGGTGCTCTCCGGCTTTTGCAGTCGGGGCGACCATCAGCCGCCCCGATGCTAACATTGGTGATACGCACACTCAACTCGAGCTTCATGCTACCAACACGTCGTTTCAATTACGAAAAACGACTTATTTTTTACCGTCGCGTGCCTTCAGCGCTTCGCCCAGGATGTCGCCAAGCGACGCGCCTGAATCCGATGATCCATACTGCTGAACCGCTTGCTTTTCCTCGGCAACCTGCATGGCCTTGACCGAGAAATTGGGCTTCTTCGACCGATCGAAGCCGATGACCATGGCATCGAACTTCTGGCCGACCTGATAGCGCTCAGGACGTTGCTCATCACGGTCTCGGCCAAGATCGGCGCGCTTGACGAAACCGGTCGCGCCATCTTCCCCAGCCTGCACCTCGAGGCCACCATCGCGGACTTCGAGGACAGTCACAGTGACAACCGCGTTTTTGGCAAGACCCGATCCCGCGCCCGTCGATCCGACCACAGGAGCGCCCTTTTCCATCTGCTTCATGCCAAGCGAGATGCGTTCTTTTTCGACATCGATGTCGAGCACGACGGCCGTGACCGTTTCACCCTTGCGATGCAGGTTGAGCGCGTCCTCGCCGGAAATGCCCCATGCGATGTCCGACATGTGGACCATGCCATCGACATCACCATCGAGGCCGATAAACAGACCGAATTCGGTCGCGTTCTTGACTTCGCCTTCGACCTGCGAGCCAACCGGATGATCCGCCGCAAACTGTTCCCACGGGTTCGAAACGGCCTGCTTCAACCCCAGCGAAACGCGACGCTTTTCATTGTCGACTTCAAGAACGATGACATCGACTTCCTGGCTCGTCGAAACGATTTTGCCGGGGTGCACGTTCTTCTTGGTCCAGCTCATTTCAGAAACGTGAACAAGGCCTTCGATGCCGGGTTCGAGTTCGACGAATGCACCATATTCTGTAATGTTGGTAACGCGGCCCGACAGCTTCGTGCCGATTGCATATTTCGCTTCGGCACCGTCCCACGGATCGCTTTCGAGCTGCTTCATGCCCAGCGAAATGCGCTGCGTGTCCTTGTTGATGCGGATGATCTGAACCTTCACCGTGTCGCCAATGGCAATCGCTTCGGACGGATGATTGATCCGCTTATAGCTCATATCGGTGACGTGGAGCAGGCCATCGATGCCGCCCAGATCGACGAACGCACCGTAATCGGTGATGTTCTTGACGACGCCGTCGATGATCTGACCCTCGACCAATGTCGAGATCAGGCCGGTGCGCGCTTCGGCACGGCTTTCCTCGAGGATGGCGCGACGCGAGACGACAATATTACCGCGCTTGCGGTCCATTTTCAGGATCTGGAAAGGCTGCACGATGTCCATCAGCGGCGTCACGTCGCGGACGGGGCGGATATCGACCTGGCTGCCGGGCAGGAAAGCGACGGCACCGCTGAGGTCAACGGTGAAGCCACCCTTCACGCGGCCGAAAATTACGCCATCAACGCGAGCCGACTTTTCGAATTCGGTTTCGAGCGTATCCCATGCGGCTTCGCGGCGGGCGCGGTCACGCGACAGCATTGCTTCGCCGTGCATATTCTCGACGCGGTCGACATAGACTTCGACGATATCGCCGACGTTCAATTCAGCTTTCTGGCCGGGCGCTGCAAATTCGCGAAGCGAAACGCGGCCTTCGGACTTCAATCCCACATCGATAACGGCCATGTCATTCTCGATGGCTGTGACGGTCCCCTTGACCACTTTGCCTTCGAAGCCACCGTCGGGCCCGATTGATTGTTCGAGAAGCGCCGCAAAATCGTCGCGCGTGGGAAGTGCCGCTGTGGCCATAAAGCTTGTTATCCTAGTATTTATATTTCCGGCCTGCCGGTTGTATCCGGCGGTCTTTGACCGAAGGTGCCGCACCGACCGAATATCGCTGCAGCATCCGCACACAACCGACAGCAGAAAGTCGAAAAACCGAAAGCGCGACCGGTAAATCCCGACGCGCTCTAACCAGATACTCGAGCTTCCACCAACGCAATTGCGTTTTGGACAGCGATTGCAATAGCGAGATTGCTGGTATCGAGCAAGTCTGCATCGGCTGCCTGGGCGAGCGGAGACGACGTTCGCCCCAAATCGCGGGCGTCGCGGCTCTCGATATCGGCCAAAACATGTTCCAATGTGACGTGGGCGCCAGCACGAACAAGCTCTTCGTGACGGCGCCGCGCGCGGACTTGGGGTGTTGCGGTGACATATAATTTCGCGTCGGCATCGGGCGCAATCACCGTGCCGATGTCACGCCCGTCGAGCACCGCACCCGCGGCTTGCCTTGCAAAGATACGCTGACGATCAAGCAATGCGCCGCGCACCGACGGGTGAGCCGACACGATCGATGCAGCCCGTGCAGCGGCTTCGCTCCGGATTTGGAGATCATCGAGCATCGCGTCGCTGAAGTCGCAGGCGCGCAGAGCGTCGATCTCGTGGCTCGGATCGCCGCCGTGCCTCAAGACCGACAAACCAACGGCGCGGTAGAGCAAGCCCGTATCGAGATGGGGCAGGGCAAAATGCGCCGCCATTGCGCGCGCGACAGTGCCTTTGCCCGATGCGGCGGGACCATCGACTGCGATAATCATGATGAACGGGCCCGAAGCGCGCCGATCAGACCGATGCCAGCAATGATACCCCATGCGATCTCGAGAATGACGGCCGCAAGATTGAAGTGCACCGAAAGCGAGATGAGCAATAGGATCGCGCCGACAAGATTGAGCGCATTGAACAACACTTTGTCCATCGACTTCGCCATATTTGCATAAGAGAATCCACCGATGAACAGGATGCTGCCGAAAATTCCGATGATGTCTGCGGCGAAGGGGCTGATCATGCGCCCAGACTCTTTAGCATCGTCTCAAACGCGGGAAAGCTCGTCGCGACGGGGCTGATGTCGTCGACGACGATCGGCGATTTCGACACAAGACCAGCGACGGCGAAACTCATGGCGATCCGGTGATCAAGCTGCGCCGCAATCGTTGCGCCTCCGGGGAAAGGATCACCGTCACGTCCGTAAACGATCAGTCCGTCGGGCAGTTCCTCGACCGTTACCCCGATGGCGCGAAGACCGTCCGCCATGACAGAAATGCGGTCCGATTCTTTGACGCGAAGTTCGTCGAGGCAGCGGAAAACGCTTCGCCCTTTGGCAAGCGCGGCTGCAACGAAAAGGATCGGAAATTCATCGACCATGCTCGGCACGATGTCTGGGCGGGTCTCTATGCCGGATAGTTTGGAATGGCGGACGATCAGATCGGCTACCGGCTCTCCGCCGACAATCCGCTCATTGGTAAACCGGATGTCGCCGCCCATCGCTTTGAGCGCCGTGTAAAGCCCGTTGCGCGTTGCATTCATGCCGACATTTTCGATCGTCACGACCGATCCCGGTATCAACAGCGCTGCGACCGTGGGGAAAGCGGCCGACGAAGGATCGCCCGGCACCACAATGTTTTGTGGCAATAATTCGGCTTCGCCGCGGATCAAGATGACCTCGCCGTCGCGGCTCACGTCGGCACCGAAACCGGCGAGCATTCGTTCGCTATGATCGCGCGTCGGAACGGGTTCGATGACGCGAGTGATGCCGGGCGTATTCAGCGCTGCGAACAATATTGCCGATTTCACCTGCGCAGAGGCAACCGGCAAACGATACTCGATGGGCACGGCGGGGCAAATGCCGCGAACCATCAGCGGCAAGCGACCACCGGGACTTGCCGTAAATGATGCGCCCATCGTCGAAAGCGGTGCGATCACACGTTCCATCGGGCGCTTGCTCAGCGACGCATCGCCTGTGAATGTTGCGGTGATGGGATGGGAGGCCACGAGCCCCATCAGCAGGCGTGTCGATGTCCCTGAATTGCCCATCGCCAGCGCGGTTTCAGGTTGCAAAAGCCCGCCGACGCCAACACCGTGGACGTGCCAGCACGCGCCTCGCTTTTCGATCTGCGCCCCCATCGCCTGCATCGCAGCAGCCGTTGCAAGAACGTCTTCGCCTTCAAGCAATCCTTCGATCACGGACTCGCCAACCGCTAATGCCGACAGCATCAACGCTCGGTGCGATATCGATTTGTCGCCTGGAACGGTCACTGTTCCTGTCAGCGGGCCGGATGCGGAGAAGGCGCGGGCAGTCATGTTCATCCGGCGCGGCTTTGACAGCGGCGATTCGCTATGGCAAGGGCGCTCAACTTCGACGGGCCTGCCCATCGATTTTCCTTATTTTGTTGGAGCTGAACGAGCCCATGGTTAAGCCTGAATGGGGCACGAAACGGACATGTCCGAAATGTGCAACCCGATTTTATGATCTGGCAAAAGACGATCCCGTCACGTGTATTTCGTGCGGCAATATCTGGGTGCCCGAATCCATATTGAAGTCGAAACAGCCGTTGCCATTTGACGAGCCAAAGAAGGAATTGGCGCAGGCTGATGCCGATTTGGGCGATGACGATCTGGACATTGACGTCGATGAAGACGCCGAGAAGTCACCGGATGATGAAGTCGATTTGGGCGGTGATGATGATCTTGGTGTCGATACCGGTCAGGGCGAACAGGAAGTCTGATTATCAGGTTTTTCGGCAGGGCGTTGTAAGCGAAGTCGCCTTGCCGTAAACCCCATCAAGTTGGGGCCTTAGCTCAGTTGGTAGAGCGCAACACTGGCAGTGTTGAGGTCAGCGGTTCGAGACCGCTAGGCTCCACCATCTTTTCAGATTAAGAACTTAAAAGGGTGCGGCTTTTACGCCACGCTCTTTTCTTGTTAAACGACTTCGGTCAGGCGGCGCTGCGTTTTGCGAAGCGGCCGCGGGTGACAAGGCCAGCCGCTGCCAAGCCAAAGAGGATTACCATCGGCGGTGCGGGAACATCAATCGGTCCGCCGCTGCTACTGCTAATGCTGCCGTTCGAAGACGATGAGGAGCTTGTCGACGAACTCGTGCTCGAACTTGTCGATGACGAACTGGTCACGTTGCCGCTCGATGACGATGTCGAGGACACGTTTCCGCTGGATGATGAACTAGACGAGACATTACCGCTGGATGACGAAGTGGACGAAACATTGCCGCTCGATGTGCTCGACGCTGACCCGCCAGTGGAGGTCGATGATCCACCTGTGCTGCTGCTGGTCGAAGACCCACCGGTCGATGTTGAAGAGCCGCCGGTCGAGCTCGTCGAAGATACGCCACCGGTCGACGTCGAAGAGCCACCGGTCGAGCTTGTTGACGAGACTCCGCCGGTTGATGTCGAGGAGCCTCCTGACGTGCTCGATACCCCGCCTGTAGATGTCGACGAACCGCCCGAAGTGCTGCTGACACCGCCCGTCGAGGTTGAACTGCCACCCGAACCACCTGATGATGTCGACGACGAACTGCCGCCCGACCCGCCGCTCGACGTCGACCCGCCGCTGCTGGTTGACGAGACGACGATACCACCACCACCGCTGCCACCGCCGAAAAAACCGCCGGCAAAGACGCCGCCGCCATAACCGCCGTAGCCGCCCGAGCCACCAATCACGACGGGATAGCCGCCTTGCGATTGCGCATAAGCCGAATCCGTCGGACCCATGGGCGGCAAAGGCGCTGCAATGACGCTGTTGCCCGCACCGGTCGTTCGCGTGACCGTGGTGACAGTGCGACCGCCACCACCATAGCTGCCCGCCGCGCACGCATATTGCGTCGAGGTCCGGCGAACACGCTTGGCGAGGCGTCTGCCTTTCATGGCGCGGTGCGCTTGAGACACCGGTTTGCGCACTTTCGGTTTGATTTTGTAAATTTTCGCATGCTGCGCGTGCGGCTGCTGGGCGACATGCATCGCACCGCCACCCATAACGGCGCCGCCGCAGGCGCAGGCGCAAAGTTTTGCGAGAGCCATCTTAACCGACATAGCGCCACACCCCGTTAACTTGATTGGCCGCCAGACTTTGCTGCACGGTCAGTCTTCCCCAGATACCCTGCAGACAAATTCGGGCCGCGCAAGTCGGTTAACCCCGTTTTAAGATACTGCATCGAATTTTGTTTTCGGCATCTGCGAACTTTTGCAGTTAATGTTCCATTTAGGGGCTGTTTTGTATCCGTTTGACAGCCAGTCTAGCGCGCTTGTGCGCGCTTCTTCGGCTGGCTATAGGCCCGCCAGCGACCAATTCCGGTGAAGCTGCGCAACGCAGTAAGTTGGGGACAACGGAGGATGCAATGGCCACGCTGGCAGATCAGATGGAGCCTCGTAAACATCATGCGACCGGATCAATGACAGCATCCCAAGACGATTACCGTCCTTCGGCGGACGAAGAATTTATGGGCGAGCGGCAACTTGCCTATTTCCGGGAAAAGCTCGTTGCATGGAAAGAGTCGCTCCTGCGCGAAGGTCAGGACACACTGGCCACGCTCCAGAATGAGCCCTTGCGCGAGCCGGATGTTACCGATCGTGCGTCGAGCGAAACCGACTGGTCGATCGAATTACGGACACGCGACCGCCAACGGAAGCTGATCACCAAAATCGATGCGGCGTTGCGCCGGATCGAAGATGGCGAATACGGCTATTGCGAAGTGACCGGCGAGCCGATTTCGCTCGGTCGTCTCGAGGCCCGACCGATTGCGATGATGTCGCTTGAGGCGCAGGAAAAGCATGAGCGACAGGAAAAAGTTTCGCGCGACGAATGATGTTTACGTTTCGGAAGCTGTTGATGGGTTACTGCTGCGGTAACGGAAACTTTTGGTCGCAAATTTGCCATGTCCTCTGACTCATACACCAAGAGCCGCCAATTGCCTCGCGACAGCCTTTTTTTGTCGGCAGAAGTTTCTGTCGAAGGTGGGTTGAAACCGGTATCGGTGCGTGTGCGAAACCTATCCGCGGGCGGCATGATGGTTGATAGCAATGCCATATTTCACGAAGGGTCGATTGTCTCGGCAGTGTTGCGCGGGATCGGATCCGTCTCGGGCCAGATTGCCTGGATCATAGAAGAGCGCGCCGGGATCTCATTCGACAAGGAAATTGATCCGAAAGAGGCCCGTGCGCCTGTTTCCGCCCCAAAGCCGCTTGTCCTGTTTACGCCGCAAAAGCCTCGTTCGCGGCGCCCGGGACTTAAAATACCGTGACCTTAATGAATTAGGTCGCCGATCGCTTCCTTGAGTTTCAGCTTTTGTTTTTTCAGCGTTGCAAGAATCGACATGTCGGGATTCGGCCGGGCGATCTCGTCTGCGATGCGCCGGTCGATTCCCGAATGCTTGGCCTGAAGTGCTGCGATATGCGCGCTGTCCATACGACTTTGCTCCTTATTGGTATCACCGCGAATTGAACCACCGATTCGGTTGATTGTCGCCCCCATTTTACGAGGGTTTTCGATGAGCCGTTCTGAAGCAAAGGCAATTGAGGATAACCGCCGCCTGCGATAACAACGCTCGCCAACGGGAGTATGCATGGAACCGCGCGAACTCGAAGCCAGACTCAGTAATTTGCAGACGGAGCACCGCGACCTTGATGCGGCAATCGGCGCCTTGTTACAGGCAGTCGGTAGCGACGAAGTGCAGATTGCACGGCTTAAAAAGCGCAAACTGCGACTGAGAGACGAAATTGCCGCCGTGCACGATCAGCTCGTGCCCGATATCATCGCATGACTCGCATCGGCACGGCATGCAGCACAGATTCACGATTTCCGTCGCGGGTCGTCTGTGGCACAACGTCCCGATGTTAGCGCGCCGCCTCGTGGATGGACTTTATTCGGAGACAATGGTGCTTGCCGATGAAGCCCGCAGCTATTTTGATTCATCCGGTCGAGTGGCGCGTGATGCCCTTGCTCCGCTCGACCGCGTTGTTTTTTCATGCGAGGCTTTGAAAGTCACGACGCGCTTGATGCATGTCATTGCGTGGTTGTTAACGCAGCGGGCGCTGGACTCTGGTGAAATTGCAGCGGAAGCGGTTTTGCATCCTTTGCGGCGGCTCGGTCCTCCTGTGATCAGTGACTCTGCTGCGATCGCTAGGCTCCCTGAAGACGCGCGGTTGCTGGTGGCGTCAAGCATCGATCTATTCCGCCGCGTCGAGCGGCTGAACGATGGCCTTGACGAGGTTGAGCCTGCACCGAGTCCGGCGCGCTCGCTCCTTAGCAAACTTGAGCGGGCGTTCTAGCTTGGCACTGACGGCCCTTGATATTCTCGTTCTCCTGACGGTCGGGCTTGGCGCAGCGTTTGGCTTTTCTCGCGGTTTTGTCAGCGAAACGATCTCGCTCGGCGCCTGGATATTGGCGATCGTTGCAGTGAAGGTCGCGCATGCGCCGGTCAGCGCCCTCCTCGTTGCGCCGATCGGTACAACGTCGGGCGCGGCGGTGCTGGCTTTTGCACTTATCTTCGGACTGACGTTTCTTATCGTAAAGACGATTGGCGCGTTACTGGGCAAATCGACGAAAGCATCGCTACTCGGGCCCGTTGATCGCTTGCTCGGGCTTGGTTTCGGTTCCCTGAAGGGTCTGATCGCCGCAACACTTGTTTTTCTGTTCGTGTCGCTGGTTTATGACACTTTCTATGGCGGATCCGGACCGCGCCCTCCTTGGATGACGGAGTCGCGGACGTATCCGTTACTCCGCGCGAGTTCGGCCTCGGTCGTCGATTTTATCGAAAAGCGGCGTGCGCAATGACCCCGCCCCTTTATAATAAGGAAATTCTCCGGCTGGCGGCATCGGTTGCTGATCGCCCGCGACTTGCGTCGCCTTGCGCTACCGCCGAGCGGCGGTCGCCGACTTGCGGAAGTCGGGTTATCATCGACATCAGCGTCGATGATGATGGCCGCGTGACCGAATTCGGCCAGGAAGTCCGTGCCTGCGCGCTGGGTCAGGCATCAGCGGTTCTTCTGGGCCGGGGCATAATCGGACGATCTGCGCCCGAAATCCTTTTGACAGCCAATATATTGCGCGCGTTTCTTGCCGCCGAGTCCGATAATCCGAGCAACTGGCCGGGTTTGGACATATTCGCGCCGGCACGTCCGCATCGCGCGCGCCATGCATCAATTTTGCTGGCATTCGACGCTGCTGCCGAAGCGGCACAGCGCGCCTCGCGATGAGTGCTTCGATCCTGCGCGAGGGCGTGATCCTGCTTGGCGCAGGGTTGCTGTTCGTCATGGTGTTCCGTCGTTTTGGCCTCGGTTCGGTTCTCGGCTATCTGATCGCGGGTGTTGCGATCGGGCCTTACGGTCTCGGGTTGATCGGCGGTGCTGAGTCCAAACTTGGCGCTGCCGAACTGGGCATTGCGCTTCTGCTTTTCCTCGTTGGTTTGGAGCTGAATCCTGCGCGGCTGTGGCGGCTGAAGCGCGACATTTTCGGGCTTGGCCTGTTGCAGGTCGTCGTGTGCGGCCTCGCAATTGCGGCACTGATTGGAATCGCGACCACGTTCAGCTGGGGCGCGGCGCTTGCGCTTGGCCTGCCGCTGGCTTTGTCGTCGACGGCGCAGGTTTTGCCGAGCCTCAAATCTTCGGGCCGCATCAACACCCCGTTTGGGGAGCGCGCCTTTTCGGTTCTGTTGTTTCAGGATCTCGCAATCGTTCCGCTCATCACAATCATTGCGGCGCTGTCGCGCGCGCCTGCTGATCCCGCAGCGCCACCGGGCTGGATGATGGCGCTCTACACCATCGCCGCCGTTGTCGGTCTGGTGCTGGCAGGGCGATACGTTATAGGGCCGCTGCTGCGCCTGATCGGTCGATTAGGCGAGCAGGAACTGTTCATCGTCGTCGGTCTCTTCACAGTATTCGCCGCGGCATCGGTCATGGAGCTGCTTCATCTGTCGACCGCGCTCGGTGCTTTCATTGCCGGCGTCATGCTTGCCGACTCGCCATATCGTCATGAGATCGAGGCCGATATCGAACCATTTCGCGCTGTGCTTCTCGGCCTGTTTTTCATGGCAGTGGGCATGGTCGTCGATGTCAACGCAGTGCTTGCCAATCCGCTGTTCGTCATCGGCATGGCAGCAGCGCTGGTCGCAGTGAAGACACTGCTGATCTTCGGCCTGGCCAAGCTGTTCGGTATGGAGACGCGGCCAGCGCTCGGGCTTGGGCTTTTACTCAGTCAGGGAGGCGAATTCGGTTTCGTCCTGTTTTCGCAAGCGCAGGATGCGCTATTGATCGAACCGAGTGCGGCAAGTCTGTTCGGCGCTGTCGTCACACTGTCGATGGCGACGACGCCGTTCCTGCTGATGATCGCGCGGCGTTTCGAACATGCGCCGACAAAGGGTGCCAAGCCCGAGGGCCCCGCGGCTGCCGAAAATTCGAGTGCGATTATTGTTGGCTATGGCCGCTTCGGGCAAACGGTGTCGCAGATGCTGCTGGCCGATGGCGTTTCTGTAACGCTGATCGACGTGAAGCCGTCGCAGATCGAGCGGACCGCAGAATTCGGCGTTAAGGTTTACTATGGCGATGGCCGCCGGATCGATCTGCTGCGCACGGCAGGAGCCGATCAGGCCTCGCTGATCCTGTTCTGCACCGATGACCCGACATTGGGGCCAAAGGAATTGCAACCGATCCTTACGACATTTCCGCAAGCGGCTGTCCTAGTCCGTGCTTTCGACCGGCGGCAAATGATCGCACTCGCGCCTCTCGATCTGACTGCAAATATCCGCGAAGTTTACGAATCAGCCATCTTGATGGGAATCGAGTCCCTGAAAGCGCTTGCCGTGGACGGTGCGCGGATTGCCGAGATCGAAGGCGAATATCGCCGACGCGACGCCGAACGGCTGGAAGCGCAAGGCGTCAGCGGCGATTTGCACGTGTTGCAGGACATGATGTTTCGCGGTGAACGGTTCGAGGCCAAACGTGAAGCGTGACCCGCTCATCATGTGTGCAGCGCTTTCGGCAGCGATTGCTATTATGGCCGGTGCCTTCGGTGCGCATGGTGCCAGCGAACAGGTGGCCAGCTGGTTGCGCACCGGCGCTGCCTACCAGCTTCCACATGCCGCAGCGGCGATCACAGTCGCGCGTTTTGATCGGCGTGCTTCGTGGCTACTGTTGATTGGTGGCATAATTTTTGGGTTTAGCTTGGATGCGCTCGCGTTAGGCGCACCGCGGTGGTTTGGCGCGATCACGCCGGTTGGCGGCGTTACGATGATCGGCGGCTGGCTATGGCTAGCCTTTTCGCGCACCCGCTGAGCGGCATTTGTCCGAACAATAAATGACACGATCCCAATCGCGTGCCCATTTTTTGCGCCACGTAAACGGGCGGGCGCAGACGGGACACATCTTCTCGGGCAAATTCGCCTTTTTGACACCGTTGGGCATCAGCGGTCAGCGTCGAGGAACGCGGCGACGTCGCCAAGCGCAATGTTCCGCTCCAGATAGGTTTGCCCGATCCCACGCGCGAGGAGAAAGGGCACGCTGCCGCCGTCGCGTTTTTTGTCATGCACCATATGTGCAGCCAGCGTCACGCCGTCGGCATTTGTGGCAGGCCGAGCGCCCGTAGGTAAGCCGACCGCAGCAAGATGAGCATCGAGGCGCGCAGAGTCTTCTGCTGGGCACAAACCACGCGCAACGGAATAACGAAACGCGATTGCCATCCCCGCCGCCACAGCTTCGCCGTGCAGCAATCGATCCGAAAAACCGGTTTCGGCTTCCAACGCATGCCCGAAGGTATGACCGAGATTGAGCAGCGCGCGCGTGCCGCTCGTTTCGCGCTCGTCCGCGCCGACAATCCGCGCTTTGGCCGATACGCTGGTTGCAATTGCGTAAATAAGGGCTTTGCGGTCTCCCGCCATCAAGGCTGCGCCATTGGCTTCGCACCATTCGAAGAACGCCGGATCGTCGATCAGACCATATTTGACGACTTCGGCATATCCCGCGCGCAAATCGCGCGCGGGCAGCGTGTCGAGCGTCGCCGGATCGATCAGAACCAGCGCAGGCTGATAAAAGGCACCGATTAGATTCTTGCCCGCGCGCGTGTTGATGGCAGTCTTTCCACCCACCGACGAATCGACTTGCGCGAGCAATGTGGTCGGGATTTGCAATACGGTACATCCGCGTTTTATGATGGCAGCAGCAAAACCCGTTAGATCACCGATCACGCCGCCGCCGAGCGCAACGATCGCTTCGCTGCGTTCGATTTCGAAACTAAGCAGCTGGTCGCACAGCTTTTCGAGTTGCGTCCAATTCTTCGTGCTCTCACCCGGTGGCAGGGGGATCGATTCGGGCTTCAAGCCTGCCGCTGTTACGGACGACACCAAGGCTGCGAGATGGTGGGTCGCAACGTTAGCATCGGTGACGATGAAGACCCGCCCGGTTTTGGTGAGTGGCTTCAAATGATCGCCGACGCTTGCCAGCAACCCGCTTTCGATGACGATATCATAGCTGCGCTTGCCCAGCCCGACCGTAATGCGTGTCATCCGGTCAATTTCTGAACGATAGCGTCGACGGTTGCTTCATGCGGGTGCCTTTGACTGCAGATGTGAATCGGTGCGAGTGCATAAACGGGATTTCGGACAGCGGCGAGCACGCCCAGCACGTCGCGCGGGTTCTTGCCGCGCAACAGCGGACGGTGATCACGTTTCGAAACCCGCGCTGCCAGCGTATCGAGGTCCGCATCGAGCCATACGGCCGTGGCACGTTCAAGGATCAACGCGCGTGTTGCTTCATTCATGAACGCACCACCGCCGGTGGCGATCACTTTCGTCGTCCCGTCGATGAGCCGCGCGATGACACGGCGCTCGCCATCGCGGAAATGCGCCTCGCCGAACCGGTCGAATATCTCCGCGACTGCCAGCCCTGCAGCCAATTCGATCTCGTGATCGGCATCAACGAAGTCAAGCCCGAGCCGCGCCGCAAGCCGCCGCCCGACGGTTGTCTTGCCGGCACCCATAAGGCCGATCAGCACAATCGGCCGCGTCAGAGGCGTAATGAGACAAGCTTGAGCGGTCATGTTGGCAAGGGCTATACAGCGACCGCTGCAATCGGGCAAAGAGCACAAAAGTTGCTTTCGACGTTTCGGGAATGTTTGCGGATGGGACGGTTGCTGGTTTGGATATTGATCGCGGTCGCTTTGATCGGCGGCGCGATCATGTTGTCGCGTATGGATACGACGAAGCCACTTGTTCGTGTTGAAAAGACAGTGCCGGTCGATGCGATCCCCCGCTAAACGGGTAAGTCTCGCACTGGCGGGGGGGATTGTGCTTGCCGCGCTGGTCCCCGCGATTGCGCAGCGTAGTCCTCAATCGATTTTGCCGCCGGGCTTTGGTGAACCGGAGCCGCCGCCGACCCCTGCACCAAACGGGGCGCCTCGACCCGCCGACGATCGGCCTGCACGGCCATCGGACGGGCGAGACGTACCCGATCAAACGATTCGCCCAACAGAAACCGCGGATACAATCCAATCTGACGGCGTAACTCAGGACATTGCTTCCGCAGAGGGCGGAAGCGCCAACAGCAGCGATAACGCCAGTGTTGCCGCCGTGCCGATGGAAGACTTGCCCCCGCAGGCGCGTCGATCGCTCGACCAGGTCGGCCTGCTGCCGACCGAAGATGGCGGCTTTGGGGCCGGCGCTTTCGGCAATGCCGACGGCCGTTACCTTGCAACCCTGATGTCGCGCGCCAAGGCACCGGTCGCGTCGCGCTGGATGTCAATCCTGTTGCGCCGCGCTCTCCTGTCGCAGACCAGCATCCCGGCAAACATCGACGGCGCTGACTGGGTGGCCCATCGCGCGTGGCTGCTTGTTCGAATGGGCGAGGCAGAAAATGCCCGTGCGCTGGTGCAGCGGATCGACGCCGATAATTTCACGCCGTGGTTGTATGAAGCAGCGATGCAGGCAGCGTTGGCAAGTGCGGATCCCTCGGCAATGTGCGGCATCGCCGACGATGCCGCAGCGCTGGGGCCAGCGCCCGCCTGGGCATTGGCACGCGCGATGTGTGCCGGTCTTTCGGGCGAAGGCGGCACGGCGAGTTCGCTCGTCGCACAGGCGCGCAGCGGACGTGCGGGAGAGCGGCGCGCACGAGGCATTGACGTCTTGCTAGCCGAAAAGGTTGTCGGTGCCGGAACGAATACGCGCCGCGCCATCACCATCCAGTGGGACGGTGTCGAAAAGCTGACTGCGTGGCGGTTCGGTCTGGCCGCCGCGACGGGCGTTCCGATCCCGGGTTCGTTGTTTGGCACGGTCGGTCCGCAGGTTCAGGCTTGGGCGGCGCGGGTTCCGTTAACCGAACCCAGCGCAAGGACGGTCTTTGCTGACCGCGCGGCGACACTTGGCGTATTCTCGAGCGCTGCGCTCGTTGATCTCTATGGCTCGATCTACGATGCGGCAGACCCTGCGGATCGCGGCGGGACGGTCGCAAATGATTTGCGTCAGGCCTACGCTGGCAATGCAGGTGCAAGGCTTGCCGCGCTGCGCACCTTATGGAAGCCGTCAGGCGACGCTTATCAGTCTTACGCCCGCCAGCTATTAACCGCGCGCGCTGCTGCCACGGTTTCGGTAGATCCCGCGGTAGGGGCTGCTGATGTCGATGCCCTGGTGGCAGCGATGATGTCTGCGGGGTTGGATATTCAGGCCGCGCGCTGGTCGTCAGCTGCCGAAAGCGGTAGTCTGGGATGGGCACTCCTTGCGGTCGGCGCGCCGAAATCCGGCGTTGCAGTGAGCGCCGGTGATGTGCGTGGCTTTGGTGGCGACAACAAGCTGCACGGCCAGTTTTTCTTTGCAGGGCTCGCTGGCCTCGGTCGGTTACCGCAAGATGAGCTCGCCGGACTCGCCGAAACACTTGAAGTCCCCATTGCACGTCAAACGTCGTGGACACGCGCTCTTGATCGCGCCGTGCAGGCGCGGCAACCGGGCACCGTCGCTTTGCTGTGCGCCGTCGGCATGCAGACGAATGGCTGGGCCTATGTACCGCCCGATCATCTCTACCGCATCGTCAATGCCTTGCGTCGGGTCGGTTTCGAACCCGAAGCGCGGATGATTGCGGCCGAAGCTCTTGCGCGGTCATGACGCAGGAGGAGTTTGTCAACAATGACATGCCACTGATCGAGGCATTTCTGGCAATGTTAGCTGCCGAAACCGGCGCGGCGCGGAACACGCTCAGTGCCTACCGGTCCGATCTGGCGCTGTCGTCGATCCTTCTGGAAGGGCAACTCGCGGGCGCGGGGCCGGTTGAAGTCAGTCGTCTGGCGACCGCTTGGCAGCCTCTTGCCCGTGCAAGCGTTGCCCGCAAAGCCGCTTCCTGTCGCCGCTTCTTCGGATTCCTACTGGATGAAGGCCATCGCGCGGATGATCCGTCGCATGCTCTGCCGCGTCCCGGCACGTCCCGCCGCTTGCCGCGCAGTCTCGATCACGACGGTATCGAACGGCTGTTTGCCGTTTTGGCAGATCGCATCGAACGCAATGCCGCGCGACCGGCAGACCTGCGTTTGTCGGCTCTGGTCGAATTGCTTTATGGCTCGGGGATGCGCGCGACCGAAGTCGTTTCGCTCGACCTGCGTGCGATTGCGATAGACCGCCCGTTTACGATCCTGAAAGGCAAGGGCGGCCGCGAACGACTGGTTCCGGTTTCGGAACGCGCGCGCAGCGCTGTCGCTGCATGGCTTGTCGTGCGGACCGGTGCCGGACCGTGGCTATTCCCGTCGGGCAAAGCCTATTTGAGCCGGGTCCGATTGTTTCAACTGTTAAAGGCGTTGGCGGCAGAAGCAGGCATCCCCCCCGAACGGATGAGCCCGCATGTCCTGCGCCATGCTTTTGCTACACATCTGCTCGAAGGCGGTGCCGACCTCCGCGCGCTGCAGACGATGCTCGGCCATGCCGACATCGCAACGACCGAAATCTACACACATGTCCAAACCGCGCATCTGGTCGAGCTGGTGACGACGCGGCACCCCCTGTCTGATCCCGATCCCGATCCTGGGCGCGTTGACGCCAGCGACCGCACGACTTAGGCGGCGCAGCGATGACAGCTTATCTCGATTTTGAAAAGCCGATCGCCACGCTCGATGCGCGCGTCGCCGAACTTCGCGAAGCCAGCGAAGGCACCGAGATTTCCGACGAGATCATGAAGGCCGAAGCGCGTGCCGAGCGTTCGTTGCGCGAAACCTATGCGCGGCTGACGCCCTGGCAGAAGACGCAGGTCGCGCGTCATCCCGAACGGCCGCATTTCGGCGATTATGTATCAGCGATGTTCACCGATTTTCTGCCGCTTGCCGGTGACCGCGCCTTCGCCGATGACCAGGCCATATTGGGTGGATTTGCCCGCCTCGGGGATCGCCGCGTGATGGTGATTGGGCATGAAAAGGGCAACGATACGGCCAGTCGGCTTCGCCATAATTTCGGCATGGGCAAACCCGAAGGATACCGCAAGGCGATCCGCCTGATGCAACTGGCCGATAATTTCGGGGTGCCCGTGGTCACGCTGGTCGACACTTCCGGTGCGTTTCCCGGCGTTCAGGCCGAGGAGCGCGGGCAGGCCGAGGCGATCGCGCGTTCGACGGAGCAATGCCTTGCGCTTGGTGTGCCCATGGTTGCCGTGATCGTTGGTGAAGGCGGATCGGGCGGGGCGATCGCGCTTGCGGCGGCGAATCGGGTGCTGATGTTCGAACACGCGGTCTATTCGGTGATATCACCCGAGGGTTGCGCGTCGATCCTGTGGCGGAGCGGCGACAGAGCCGCCGATGCAGCCGAAGCGATGAAAGTGACGGCCGGGGATCTAAAGCGGCTCGGCGTGGTTGACACCGTTGTATCGGAACCGTTGGGCGGGGCACAACGCGATCCAAGGGCGGCTGCGGGGAATTTGTCGGCGGCGATCACAAAGGCGCTCGATGAATTGTCCGGTCAGGAGCCTTCCGCTTTGCGGGCACAGCGACGAGAGAAATTTCTGGGCATAGGCGGTATTTGACAGGACTTGGGCAGACGCCGCCGCTGTGGCAAGATGCCTGTGATTAATGAGGAGTTGCGTGATGCATATTTCAATTCTGAAGGTTTCCACGGCTGTCATGCTGACGGCGTGGCCGGTCGCGGTTGGTTTTGCGCAGTCGAGCGTGCCGCAATCGATCTCGGCAGCCGACAAGGCAACCGGCGCGAAAGCCCATCCGGAGCTTTTGAGTGAATTCGGCGGCCTATACGCCGGGCCGCAGGCGGATTATGTGCGCCGCGTCGGCCAGAAAATCGCGGTTCAATCGAACCTGTCGAACAGCCAAAGCGACTTCACGATTTCGCTGCTGAACTCGCCGGCGAACAACGCTTTTGCGATCCCCGGTGGCTATGTCTACGTCACGCGACAGTTGCTTGGTCTGATGAATGACGAGGCCGAACTTGCGTCAGTGCTCGGGCACGAAACGGGCCACGTCGCCGCGCGCCATTCGCAGCGCCGGCAAAGTGCAGCAACCCGCAATGGCATCCTTGGCGCGCTCGGCCAACTCGGTGTAGGGCTGCTGTTGGGTGGCAATTCTCAAATCGGCCAGCTTTTGAGCCGCGGGATCGGAACGGGCGCGATGGCGCTTACGCAGAAATTTTCGCGGACGCAGGAGTTTGAAGCGGATGACCTTGGCGTCGCCTACCTCGCCAGAGCCGGTTATGACCCCCGGGCTTCGTCGACAATGCTGGCGTCGCTTGCGGCACAGTCTGCGCTCGATGCGCGCTCGCGTGGGCAAGATGGCCGGTCCACGCCGACCTGGGCCAGCAGTCACCCCGACCCCGCCAGTCGTGTTTCGCGCGCCGCGCAAAAGGCATCTGCGACTCGGATCACAGCTGGCGCGCGAAACAGGGATGTTTTCCTAAATGCATTGAACGGGACATTATATGATGATGACCCGAAACAGGGCGTCGTCGATGGCCAGATTTTCCGCCATCCGGAATTAAGACTTACCTTTACCGTGCCGAACGGCTTTGCCATGTCGAACGGCGCGCAAGCCGTGACAGTCAGCGGCAGCGGCGGGCAGGCCCAATTCACCGGAGCTGCCTACAATGGTGATTTGAGAGACTACATTGCATCGGCGTTCAGCGCGCTTGCGGGCGGGCAGGGGACGCTCCCGACCGGTGATGTGCAAAGCACGCAAATAAACGGGATCAACGCAGCCTATTCGACAGTGCGCGCAAACACACAGTCTGGTCAGGTTGACGTTACGATTTTCGCCTATGCGTTTGACGCAAACCGCGCCTATCATTTTGTGGTGATCGCGCCAGCAGGTCAGGGTATCGGGCCGTTTTCGTCACTCGTCCAATCGGTCAGGCGGATGACGGCTTCTGAAGCCGCTGCGGTTAAGCCGCGCATGATCCGGGTCGTTACGGTAAAATCCGGAGACACGATTGCGTCGATGGCATCGCGAATGGCTTATTCGACGATGCGAAACGAACGATTCCTGACGCTGAATGCACTGCGGGCCGGCACCGCATTGCGGCCCGGCCAGCGTGTAAAACTCGTTGTTTACAGCTAAGTGCCTGGAGGACTTGCTTAAGTAGCTTTGAGGTTTGTTGACACGTTATTGAACGTGGAACTCAGCTTGCCACCGACGCTGCCCATGGCAGCGATAGCGGCGATAGCGATCAGTGTCGCAATCAAGCCGTATTCGATTGCTGTAGCACCCTGCTCGTCACGAAATAATTTCAGAAAACGCTGCATCATATGACTCCCACCAATAACGCCTTACAAGAAAGGCGGCGGACAATATCCGCCGCCTGACTTGTTTAGCATCTACATGGTCCCGTAATTGAGACCATGAAATTAGCTGGCCTTCAGGTTTGTCGCAACGTTGTTGAACGTTGTGGTCAGCTTGCTGCCGACGCTTGACATCGCCGTGATGGCTGCGATCGCGATCAAAGTGGCAATCAGGCCGTATTCGATGGCCGTGGCACCCTTTTCATTGCGCAAAATGTTACGAAGAATTTTCATGTCTGATCTCCTGTTAAATCTGTCTACCCGGTTGATTAGAACCCCCAATCAACACTTAGCGAATTAGTCGCCGTTTCTTGAGAAAGTATTAATGTGCCCAATTCTTTTTCAAGCATTGACCACACGTGTCGCGATATTTGTCCACATGATGATCGTCTGGCCAGCAGCGTTGCTTATGGCTGCGGTTGCTGCGATGAAAATCAGCGCAACAATAAGGCCATATTCAACGGCAGTGGCTCCCCTTACGTCCCGTGCCAGCGCACGAATTAGTCCCAACATCGCTTGTCCCCAGTCCCGATGCGCCGATAAAGGCACCTCGGCATAGGTTGGCGAGAGTTAAGAAAATCTTAAAAACAGACAGAGCAGTAGACGCGCAGCCACTGTTGCTGGTGGTTGCGGCGGCTTTGATGGACGCTACGGGACATGTGCTTGTTCAGCAGCGGCCAGCTGGTCGCAGCATGGCCGGGTTGTGGGAATTTCCCGGTGGCAAAGTCGATGCTGGTGAAACGCCGGACGTCGCACTCGTTCGCGAACTGCGCGAGGAACTCGGGGTCCAAATCAAGGGCTATGAGCCACTGACGTTTGTCGAGGCGTCCGTCGATGGGCGCCATCTGCTCATGCTTTTGTATCTCTGCCGGACTTGGGAGGGCACACCAACGCTGCTTCATGCAAGCGCGCTGCAATGGACGAAACCCGAAGACCTTTACGCGCTGCCGATGCCCCCGGCGGATCTGCCGCTGATCGCCTCAATCGCCGCGGCGGCGCAATGCTTGCGTCAATGACATCACGCCGCTGCCCCGTTTGGCGGGTTGCGGCTGCGATGGCGCGGGTGCCCAAGCCGTCAGCGTCACGTGGCTAAGCGTTTCAAGCGTACGCCCACCTGCACCCGCGCGCGCTGCAAATGCGTTCGATGCGGCGGCCAACCAGCGTCGCGAAACCGGATACCGCTGCACCAACACATTTGTTGCGGTAGCTTCGCGGAGGTCGGTCAGCAGCCTGGCAAAGCTGGTGTATGAAACATTCACCGTCGTAAGATCGGCAACCGGCAAGGCATATCCTGCACGCATCAGGAGATCGCCCGCCGAACGAACGTCGATCTGCGGATGAAAACGGGCAACGGCGCGTCCGCCTTCGGCATCCGCAACGGCAACGGCAGGCCGGAGCGCCGTAAGACTCGGCGCGCTGGCAAAATTTGCGAGCAAGAGACCATCTGGCCTCAACGCACGCCGTATCAGGATCAGTGCGCCAGGGAGATCGGAAACCGTGTCCAGCGTTCCCGACGACAGGATTAGATCATGGGCGGCATCGCTGCCACAGAGACGATCTTCGTCGCCGGTATAATGATCAAATGCAATGCCACGCGCCTTCAAACCGTCAGCGATCAGGGGTTGGTCGCCGATCAGGAGCGCATTTGAAAAGGTGCGGCTAATGCTGTCGAGGCGATCGAGCAAATCCTCCGACATCGTTTTGCCGAAAAAGCTGTGCCCGTTTGCACGCTGGCGGCGTAACAGCCGGGCATGGCGATCAAATAACTGGGGGACATTATCTGATGCGCTCGCCATTTGGTGCTTGTGCCGTTTATTAACCGGCTCAACAACCGACGTGTGCTATTCCTCCGTCCTGTCCTTGATTTCATGCTGCCGCCTCGGTGTCCTGGCTGTGCGGCAATTGTCCAAGACGATCATCGTTTTTGCGCGGCGTGCTGGGCACAGCTTACGTTCCTGACAGCATCAGGCTGCGTGCATTGTTCGCGACCGCTGGACACGGCGGATGATCTCGCTTGCGCAAACTGCCTCGCACAACAACCTGATTATGATGCTGTAATCGCTGCAGTCGCTTATGGCGAAATCGCCAAAAGGGTCGTTTTGCGCCTGAAATATGCCCGTCGGCCGGGGCTTGCGCGAACGATCGCTGCGGTTCTGGCTGACCGGGTGCCAGACGCTGCCATTTTGATCCCCGTCCCGCTGCATCGCTGGCGGATATGGCAGCGCGGTTTCAATCAATCCGTTGCTATCGCTAATGCATTGGCGGCGCGGCGCGCTATTCCGTGCGAGGTGATGGCGTTGCGCCGGAAACGGGCAACGCCGACACTGCGCGGCTTGGGAGCCGACCAGCGGAAACGAGCGGTTCGCGGCGCGTTCGAAGTGTCCGGTCGGCTCGATGGGCGGCATGTTTTGCTTGTCGACGACGTGCTGACAACCGGGGCGACCGCAAACGCATGCGCCAGAGCGCTCAAAGGCGCAGGCGCAGCGCGCGTAACGGTCGTCTGCTGGGCGCGGGTGTTACGCGATGATTGACAAGCGCCGCAGTGGACCGCACCACTCCACCCATGCCGAAAATTGAAATCTACACGAAATTCATGTGTCCCTATTGCGCGCGGGCTATTGCGCTATTGAAACGCAAAAACGCTCTATTCGAGGAGCATGATATAACGATGGGCGGACCAAAGCGTGACGAGATGCTTCGCGGCGCCAACGGTCGCACGACAGTACCGCAGATATTTATTGGTGGCCAGCATGTCGGCGGGTCCGATGATCTGGCAGCGTTGGAAGCAGCGGGAAAACTCGACACGATGCTGGCGGGCTAATGCGGATCGCGGTGTTGCAGATGACATCGGGGATTGATCCGGTGACGAATGCGGCAACGATGGTCGCTGCCACTGGCGAGGCGGCAAGCGGCGGTGCGACGATGATTTTTACGCCCGAAATGTCGGGGCTGATCGATCGCGATCGCGAACGGGCAAGAGACGTGGTGCGGACCGAGAGCGAAGACATGGTTTTGGCGGCGGTGCGCCGAGCCGCTGCGGACGAAAAGATCTGGGTTCATATTGGTTCACTCGCGATTGATGCCGGACGCGGGGATGGCAAATTCGTCAATCGCGCTTTTGTAATAGACCCGTATGGCGAAATCGTTGGCCGCTACGACAAAATCCATTTGTTCGACGTCGATTTGACGACGGGCGAAAGTTGGCGCGAATCAAATGTCTATGCGGCGGGTGACGCAGCGGCTGTTGCCGAAACAGCAGTCGGTAAACTCGGTCTTTCGATCTGTTACGACCTGCGCTTCCCCGCACTCTATACCGCGCTGAGCGACGCGGGGGCGGTGGTTATGGCCATTCCTGCAGCGTTCACGGTGCCGACCGGGCAAGCGCACTGGCATGTCCTGATGCGGGCGCGCGCCGTTGAAAATGCCTGCTTCGTTGTCGCTGCAGCGCAAACGGGTCGTCATGAAGACGGACGCGAAACCTATGGCCATTCGCTGGTAATCGGACCGTGGGGAGACATATTGCTTGATATGGGCACGGCAGCCGGAACCGGCTTTTGCGACATCGACTTGGGACAGGTAGCCGATGTGCGCGGCCGGATACCCGTGATTGCGCACCGGCGACCAATCAGATCACTGATCCAAGAAGCTCCGCATCTTGCGTGAGCGGCTCGGATGCTTCAGCTTGCGAAGTGCTTTCGCTTCGATCTGACGGATGCGTTCGCGCGTCACGCTGAACTGCTGACCGACTTCTTCGAGCGTGTGGTCGGTGTTCATGCCGATACCGAAACGCATACGGAGCACGCGTTCTTCGCGCGGCGTGAGTGACGCCAGCACGCGGGTGACGGTTTCCTTCAGATTGGCCTGGATCGCGGCATCCACGGGGATGACCGCATTCTTGTCTTCAATGAAATCGCCGAGATGCGAATCTTCCTCGTCGCCGATCGGCGTCTCGAGGCTAATCGGTTCCTTGGCGATTTTCATCACCTTGCGCACTTTTTCGAGCGGCATAGACAGGCGCTCGGCCATTTCTTCGGGTGTTGGCTCACGACCCTGTTCGTGAAGGAACTGACGTGACGTGCGGACCAGCTTGTTGATCGTTTCTATCATGTGCACCGGAATGCGGATCGTCCGTGCCTGATCGGCAATGCTGCGCGTGATTGCCTGACGGATCCACCACGTTGCATAAGTGCTGAACTTGTAGCCGCGGCGATACTCGAACTTGTCGACCGCCTTCATCAAACCGATGTTACCTTCCTGGATCAGGTCGAGGAACTGCAAGCCGCGGTTGGTGTATTTCTTTGCGATCGAGATGACGAGGCGCAGGTTCGCCTCGACCATTTCCTTTTTCGCGATCCGCGCCTCGCGCTCGGCCTTTTGCACCGTGTTGACGATGCGGCGGAACTCGACGAGCGACATGCCGGTCGCTTGCGCAATCTCGGCGAGTTCGTTGCGGATACGTTCGACCGCGTCGCTCTCGTTGGTGACGAACGCCACCCACTTCTTGTCGGTCTTGCTGACGCTCGCCAGCCAGCTCTCGTCGAGCTCGCGTCCCATATAACTGTCGAGGAACGCCTTGCGCGGCACTTTGTGGCGCTCGGCCAGGCGCAACATCTGCCCGCCAAGCGCGGTCAGTCGCCGGTTGAATGCGTAAAGCTGATCGACCAGATACTCGATCTTGGCGTTATGAAACTGCACGCTCTCGACCTGCGCGGTCAGCTCTTCACGCAGCTTGTGGTACTTCTTTTCCTCGTTCGCGGGAAAGTCGTTGCCGACCCCGAGGGCATCGATCCGCGACTGCTGAACCTTGCCGAATTTCTTGTAGAGCTGCGTAATCGTCGCAAACTTCTCGAGCGCGGCGGGCTTCAGCAATTCCTCCATCGCGGCGAGCGACAGCGTGTTGTCCTCGTCCTCGTCATCGGCCGGGCGCGACGCACGCCGTTCGGTCAGCGCCTCCTCGTCATGCTCGTCCTCGCTGACGCGCACGACATCGGGGGCCTCTTCTTCTTCCTTGAAGCTGACACCGGCGTTCTTCTCGCTGATCTCGGCATCGGGGTTGTCGTCGTCGGACATAGCCTCGGGTGCCGGATCCTTCGACAACATGGCGTCGAGGTCGAGGATCTCGCGAAGCTGCATCGTTCCCGCATTCAGCGCGTCCGACCAGCCGATGATGGCGTTGAACGTGATCGGACTCTCGCACAGCCCCAGGATCATCGTATCGCGACCGGCTTCGATCCGCTTGGCGATCGCGATCTCGCCCTCGCGGCTCAGCAGTTCGACCGCGCCCATTTCGCGCAGGTACATTCGGACCGGATCGTCGGTACGATCGGTGAGCTTAACCACCTTCTCGCCGACATGACCGCTGCCATCGGCGGCGTCGACCGTCTCGACCTCGTCGTCCTGCTCCTGCGCCTCGTCGCCGTCTTCGCCGGCCTCTTCGTTCTCGACGACGTTGACGCCCATCTCGTTGAGCGCGGACATCACGTCCTCGATCTGCTCGGACGACATCTGGTCCTGCGGCAAAGCGGCGTTCAGCGCATCGTAAGTGATGTACCCGCGCTT
>JAYTAP010000032.1:0-27623 GCA_043737475.1 Sphingomonas sp. | reverse complement strand
GCCCAGCCGACAGCTTTCGACGAGCGGCTGACAACCCCGAATGGGATCTGACGAAAAGACGTCACACTTCGGTGACCGGTGTCAACGACATCCATTGCAATCGAATAACCCAACCATTTGCATTGACGCAGCACCTGTCAAGCCTTTTGGGCTCCACGGATCAGCAGATCATTCGCAATCTTAAATTCTCTGGATGGGTGATATGTTGGCAGTCATGGTCAAGTCGTCGTTGCTCGTCACGAGCTTGCATGGGCAAGCAGACGGTGAAGCTGGCCTATATCTCCGGCATCGGCTTTGCCCCTTCGCCGGTCTGGTTCGAACAGGATAATCGCTATTTCGGGACCGCCGGCGTCATTTCCTTTTTGCCCGCCGGCAATGAAGATGCCGGACCAAAGCTGCAGCAAATTCAGGATGCAACCGAAGCAACCATGGTGCGTGATGCAGCACGCAAGCTTATCAGCCCCGCAAACCGCACGCCAACGTTCGTGGAAGACGTCTTTTTGTTTGATCCGGTGGTCGGGCGCTATCTCCCTGATCGCCCCGTGCTGATACAAGACGGCACGGTCAAAGCCGTTGGCCATGAGCCCTTTCACAAAGTTGAAGCGCGCACTGCACAAGCCGCCATCATGGAGCACGGCGCGCTGGTCCACGCCCAATTATCGCACGCCGTGTTGCCAATCAAAAGGTGAAGGTTTCCTGTTTGCAGCCTAGACAGGGAATATTGCACGTGACACCTGTTCGCCTCAGCCCGCGTCGCGCGCGAAGGCTGGAATCGCGTTGACACGGCCAGCGCGCTCGCTTATCGGCCTCGTTCCCGCGAGCGGCAAGTTGCCGCCCGCGTCATTAGCTTTGAAGAAGAGTTTAAGCCCATGTTCGCAATCGTGCGCACGGGCGGCAAGCAGTATCGCGTTGCCGCCGGAGACAAAATCGTCGTTGACCGTATGGACGGCGAACCAGGCTCGCGCGTTGCGCTGGGCGACATTCTGTTCACCAGCGAAGGATCGGTTTCCGGCCTGACGGTCGCTGCGGAAATCATCGCGCAGGCGAAGGCCGAAAAGGTCATCGTTTTCAAAAAGAAGCGTCGCCACAATTATCGCCGCAAGAACGGCCATCGCCAGCAGCATACGATCCTGAAGATCATCAGCGTCGGCGCGGCGGAAGAAAAGAAGGCTGCTCCGAAGAAAGAAGCGGCGCCAAAGCCCGAAGCTGCTCCCGAAGTTGCAGCATCGCCCGTCGAAGCGTCTGCAGCAAAGGCACCCGCCAAGAAAGCCGCAGCGTCGAAAGCCGCAGCGTCGAAGGCTGCCCCTAAAGTCGCTAAAGCACCTAAGGAGTAACGGACAATGGCACATAAAAAGGCAGGCGGTTCGTCACGCAATGGTCGCGATTCGGCAGGGCGTCGTCTTGGCGTGAAGAAGTTCGGCGGCGAAAGTGCGCTCGCGGGTAATATCCTCGTGCGACAGCGCGGCACGCGTGTGTGGCCGGGTCGCAACGTCGGCTGTGGCAAGGATCATACACTGTTTGCTCTTGCCGAAGGCCGCGTCGCATTTCACGAAGGCAAGCAAGGCCGCAAATATGTTTCGGTTGACCCAGTTCAAATGGCAGCAGAATAACAGGTGATCCGATTTACGGGTCACCACGTGGGTGACCCGACGATCTGCTGCGGCAGATTGACGGGAGCAGGGGTCACCTCCGGGCTCCCTTTTTTGTATCTCCCCGAAACAGTGTCACCGATCCGTCGTTAACGCGGCGTAGGGGCGCGGCCGAGGAGAGATCACAATGTTTGCGCGTACCGCTAGATTGCTGTTGCGGCCCGGCTGGGTCGAGGATGCCCCTGCGTTGACCGAGGCATTTGCGCGCGAGGACATCGTGATGAGGCTGGTGACGGCCCCGTGGCCCTATGCAATCGACAACGCAGTGGCCTATCTTGGCCGTGATCGCAAAGCTGGCGAAATCGATATGCTGATTTTTCAGCGGACGATGGGCACGCCGCGCCTGATCGGCGGGATCAGCCTTGCCGCACGTGGAAATGATCTGGAACTTGGCTACTGGATCGTGCCGTCGCACTGGGGTCTGGGCTTTGCCACCGAAGCCGGACACGCGGTGGTTGCGATGGCGCGCGATACGCTCCGCATCGACCGGCTGGTCTCGAGCCATTTTATGGATAATCCAGCCTCGGGTCGTGTGCTCGACAAGCTTGGCTTTACCGCGACGGGTCGCGAAATGCGCCAGAGCAACGCGCGCAACGCGGACTTTACGTGCATCACCATGGCGCTTGATCTGCATCCGATGGCGCTAGCGGCCTGACCTGGCCCGCGCGTAAACATCGATCTCGCCATAGATGTCCGATGTGCTGTCGATCCGGGCAAAGCCGTTCTTTTCCGCTACGCGGATCGATGCGCTATTGCCCGGCGATATGATGCAGCGAATTTGTGACGCGTCGATACACGCGTCAGCCCACGCACAGACCGCTGCCAGAAATTCGCTTGCGATCCCCTTGCCCCATGCGTCATGGGCAAAAGCCCAGCCTGCTTCGGGATAGCCTTCCAATTGCGCGATGCCGCGCTCGAACCGGGCAAAGCCGCCCATTCCGACCATGCGGTCGCTTGTTCGCTCGATCACGCCCCAATAACCGTAGCCGAGCAAAGGCCACAGGCCCGCACCCTGGCAAAACCGTCGCCACGCCTCGATGCGCTCTTGCGGCTGTCCGCTGCCCAACCATTCGACGACGCGTGCATCGGACATGTTTGCAAAATGCTGTTCGAAGCGGGCGGCAGCAAGCGGCGCAATCATAAGGCGGTCGGTCGTGAGCGTCGGCGCTTCCATCATCCCATCCCGCACCTCGAGAGGCGGTCTTGTCAAGGCGGCCGTGATAATGCGATGGACGATCTTCGAAAAGCGAAGATCGCAGCTAAAGAAATCAATAGCCTATGCCAAGTGAACGCAAACGCCTCTCGCCGGGTGAAAGCCGGACGGCGGCGCTCGATGCGGCGCACGACATTCTTTTGGCCGACGGGCCGCAAGCCGTCACGTTGAAGGCCGTTGCTGCGAAGATCGGGCGGACACACGCCAATCTCCTCCACCATTTCGGCACAGCGCTTGATCTGCAAAAGGCACTGGCGGCTATGCTAGCGGCAAAAGTCTGTGCCCTCATCGCGGATGCCGTGATCAAGGCGCGCCGCGGCGAAGCTGATCCGCGCACGATCGTCGACCTGACGTTCGCTGCGTTCGACAAACAGGGTGCAGGGGCGCTCGCGACATGGATGATTATCTCGGGCAACAAGGATGCGCTCGACCCGATCCTGACGGCGCTTCACAAGATCGTGAACGATCTGTCCGACGAAAGTGATGCGACACTGATTGCCGAGCACACGTTGATGCTGGTTTTCATGGCGCTGGGCGATGCTCTTCTTGGGCGATCGATGGCCGACGCGCTGGGCTTGCCACTGACGGCAGCAAAGGACATCGCCTTGCGGCAGATCATGGCATCGCCGGGGCTGAACTTCGGTGGCACCGAGACAAAGCCGGGTTAACGCGCTATGGGCGCGCGATGCATTTTCTCGATCAAGCCAAAATCTATATTTCTTCAGGCGCGGGCGGCCCCGGCGCGGTTGCGTTTCGGCGCGAAAAGTTCGTCGAATATGGCGGCCCTGACGGCGGCAATGGCGGCAAGGGTGGTGACATTATTTTCGAAGCCGTGCCCGGCCTCAACACACTGATCGACTTTCGCTACACGCAGCATTTCCGGGCACCACGCGGCAAAGGCGGCGCGGGGTCGAACCGGACGGGCGGAGGCGGCGACGATCTGGTCATCCGCGTTCCGGTCGGCACGCAGATCCTGAGCGAAGACAAGGAGCATGTGCTGGCGGACTTCACCAAGCAAGGCGAGCGGCGGGTTTATCTGCGCGGTGGCGACGGCGGCCGGGGCAACGCGACCTACAAGACGTCCACCAATCGTGCGCCGCGCCAGCATGGCGTCGGCTGGCCGGGAGAGGAAGCATGGGTCTGGCTCCGCCTGAAGCTGCTTGCCGATGCCGGGCTGTTGGGGCTGCCCAATGCCGGCAAATCGACATTCATCAATGCCGTGACCAACGCGCGGGCGAAAGTCGGGGCGTATCCATTCACGACCGTTCGGCCGCAGCTGGGCGTCGTGACGCACCATGATCGTGAATTCGTTGTCGCCGATATTCCGGGCTTGATCGAAGGCGCGGCGGATGGTGCCGGGATCGGTGACCGTTTTCTGGGACATATCGAGCGCTGCCGTGTGCTGCTCCATCTGGTTGACGCGACAGGCAACGATCCGGTCGGTGCCTATCGAACCGTGCGCAACGAGCTCGACATTTATGGTGCGGGCCTGATCGACAAAACCGAAGTCATCGGCCTGAACAAGATCGACGCGCTCGACCCCGCCGACGTCAAGAAACTGATGACCAAACTGAAACGCGCATCGAAAGCCGAAATCATGCCGTTGTCAGGTGCGGCGGGCACGGGAATCGACGCTGTGCTCGACCGGCTGTCGGACGCGATCCCGGCGTCGATTGCGGTGCCGCAAAATGCCTCGGACGATCAGTCTTGGTCGCCGCTGTAACCAATCGCCTGATTGTCAAGGTCGGGTCGTCGCTGCTTGTCGATCCGGGTGGCAGTGTCCGTCGCGCCTGGCTCACCGAGCTGGTCACCGAGATTGCGACACGAATTGGTGGCGGACAGCAGATTGCCATCGTTTCCTCGGGGGCAATAGCGCTGGGGGCGCGGCGACTGGGCATGATCAAGGGAGGCCGTGCGAACCTCGAGGATGCGCAAGCCGCCGCTGCTGTTGGTCAGATTGCTTTGGCAGGCGTCTGGACCGAACTGCTGGGTACGCATGGTTTGACCGCAGCGCAGATGCTGGTGACGCTGGACGATCTCGAAGACCGGCGGCGTTATCTCAATGCGTCGGCGACACTGGACAGGCTGCTTTCGCTTGGTGTCGTGCCGATCATCAACGAAAATGATTCGGTTGCGACCGAGGAAATCCGTTTCGGCGATAACGATCGGTTGGCAGCGCGCATTGCACAGGCGGCAGGAGCACAGTCGGTTATTTTACTGTCCGATGTCGACGGGCTGTTCACGGCCGACCCGCGTCGCGAGCCGGATGCGGAGCTGGTCCCGATCGTGGAGCGGATTGATGACCGCATCATTGCCATGGCAACAGCAGCGAGTTCGTCGGGGCTGGGAACGGGCGGGATGGCGTCGAAAGTCGAAGCCGCGCGCATTGCCACGGGAAGTGGTGTCGATCTCGTGATCGTGTCCGGTCATGAACCCCATCCGCTTACCCGCGTTGAGGCAGGGGCGGGCACGCGCTTTGTGGCTGACAAGCGGGCAGGATCGCGCAAGGCATGGCTGTCGGGGCGGCTGACGGTCAAAGGCAGCATCGACGTCGATGCCGGTGCCGCGAAGGCGCTTGCGGGTGGTGCGAGCCTGCTAGGCGCCGGTGCTTGTGCTGTTGCGGGCACTTTCGGCCGCGGTGATGTGGTGGATGTTATCGGGCCGTCGGGCACCGCTATCGCGCGGGGGCTGAGTGAATATGCGTCGGGCGATGCTGCTGCCATCATCGGCCTGAAAAGTGATGCCCAAGCCAAGGTACTCGGATATGCGCCGCGTTCGGCGCTTGTTCACCGCGATCACATGGTCTTGCTATGATCATTGCGCTGACGGGGGGAACCGGTTTTCTCGGCGGGCATGTTCTCCATGCTCTCCTTGAGGCGGGGCATGCCGTTCGTGCACTTACGCGCAAGCTGCAAACACCGCGCAACGAGGTTAGCTGGATTGCCGGTGACCTAGAGAAACCGAGTGATCTTTGCGCCGGAGCAGAAGCCGTCATCCACGTCGCGGGCGTCGTCAATGCCGACGCCGCGACTTTCGACAAAGGTAATCGGCAAGGCACCGAAACGATGCTTGCAGCGGCGCAGGCAGCAGGCGTCGGGCGCTTTGTCCATATTTCGTCTTTGTCGGCCCGCGAACCGCAATTGTCGAACTATGGCGCATCCAAGTGCGCCGCCGAGGATGCGGTGGTCGCGTCATCGCTCGACTGGTCGATTGTCCGCCCGCCTGCCATTTACGGCCCGGGCGATACCGACAACCTCGAGCTGTTTCGCTTAGCCAAACGCGGTATCATGCCGTTGCCGCCGCGGGGACGTCTGTCGGCGATCCATGCCAAGGACCTTGCGCACTTGATTGTCGCCATGGCCGAAACCGCGCCCGCACAAGCATTTTTCGAAGCCGACGACGGTCAGCTCGGAGGCTGGAGCCATCGGGATTATGCCCGCATGATCGGGGCTGCTGTCGGCCGCAATCCGCTGACGTTTGCGCTGCCCAAGGCTGCGCTGAACCTCGGTGCGGCGCTCGACGGCATGGTGCGCGGGGCCAAGGCGAAGCTGACCCGCGACCGGGTTTCCTACATGACGCATCCCGACTGGGTCATCGATCCTGCAATGCGTCCGCCGCCATCGTTTTGGACGCCGCGCATTGCTACCCCAGAAGGCATGAAATCGACCGCCGACTGGTACCGCGCCGAGGGTTGGCTTTAATTGCCGCACTACTTTATGGACGATATATGACCGACCGCACCCACACTTATGACGCCATCATGGCGCAGATCGAGCCCTTCAACAAAAAGGGCGCTGCCGTAACGGATGCCACCACTTTCATGGGTGATCTCGAATGGGATTCGCTGACGGTCATGGATTTCGTGGCCGCGATCGAGGATGAATTCGACGTGATGATCACGATGAACATGCAGGCCGATATCGAAACCGTCGGCCAGCTTGTCGATGCCGTCATGAAGTTAAAAGGATAAGCCATGAGCGAAGCCGACCAGCATTTTCCGATCGCCAAGGGCGATCTCTTTTCCAAATTCGACGCGCTGATCGAACAGCGCGAGGGTTTGCTTGCCACGGGGGTGCGCGATCCGTTCTCGCTGGTCATGGAGCAGGTTCTGTCGCCGACGCGCGCGATCGTGAATGGCAAGGAAACGATCCTGCTCGGCACATATAACTACATGGGCATGACGTTCGACGACGATGTTATTCAGGCTGGCAAGGATGCGCTCGACGAGTTCGGTGCGGGGACGACCGGCAGCCGCGTGCTCAACGGCACGTTCCAGGGCCACAAGGAATGTGAAGACGCGCTGCGCGAATTCTACGGCATGGACCATGCCATGGTGTTTTCGACCGGCTATCAGGCCAATCTCGGCATTATCTCGACCCTGGCGGGCAAGGATGATTTCATCGTTCTCGATGCCGACAGTCACGCGTCGATTTACGATGGCTGTTCGCTCGGCAATGCGCAGACCGTGCGCTTCCGCCATAATGATGTCGAAGATCTCGATCGTCGCCTCGGCCGCATTCCGGCTGACGCTGGCAAGCTCGTAATCCTCGAAGGCGTGTATTCGATGATGGGCGACATTGCGCCGCTGACCGAAATGATAGCCGTTTCCAAGAAGCATGGCGCCATGATCCTCGTCGACGAAGCACATTCGATGGGCTTTTTCGGGGAAAATGGCCGCGGCGTTGCAGAAGCGCAGGGATGCCTCGACGATGTCGATTTCGTCATCGGCACCTTTTCCAAATCGGTCGGGACGATTGGCGGATTTTGCGTGTCGAACCATCCGAAGTTCGAGATCATGCGCCTCGTCTGTCGTCCCTATGTGTTCACGGCTTCGCTGCCGCCGACGGTCGTTGCGAGTTCGGCGAAATCGATCCGCAAACTTATGCATTCGGGCAACAAGCGCGCGCATTTGTGGGAAAACTCGAAGCGCTTGCATCAGGGCCTTCGCGATCTCGGGTTCGAACTCGGCACGCCCGAAGCGCAAAGTGCCATCATTGCCGTGATCATGCCCGATCTCGAACGCGGCGCGATGATGTGGAGCGCGCTGCTCGATGAGGGGCTTTATGTCAATCTTGCGCGCCCGCCCGCAACGCCAGCGAACATGACACTGTTGCGCTGTTCGCTCTGCGCGGAGCATTCGAGCGAGGACGTCACGACCATTCTCGAGCGATTTGCAGCGGCAGGACGCGCGACGGGTGTCATAGGGTAATAAGTACCCAAATCTTATTATCGGCTGGATTGCTTGCTTTAGAGGCTTTTAACATTTCCGGCTTACGCCAGTCCCAATGGCGGTCGCACAGCCCCGAACGAAACCGAATGCAGAAGCACCGCGCGTTGGATCGACGCCGATGCTCGATGCATTGCCGTGTGCGGCCGCAATCGTCGAACGGGTCAATGGCGTCGAAGTCGTCACGGCGCGGAACGAAGCCTTTATCGCTGTCATAACGGCGGGTCGCGACGCTCTGGATATTGCATCTTGGTATCAAAGAGCTGCCAAAGTTATTACAGACCAGCAGATCAATCGCGCCGATTGGCGCGACGGCGCGATCGTCGAGGACCGGCATTACAGTGTCACCATGGCGCCGCTTTCGGAAACCAGCGCTTTGGTAACGCTGATTGACCGCACCAACGAAGTGCTGACCGAAAAGTCGCTGCGCAGCGGGATGCTTCAGGACAGTCTGACCGGCCTTGCGAACCGACTCGGCTTCGTCGACCAGATCGAACGGCAATTCGATGACAGCAGCTGCATCGACCATGCCGTGGTCCTGATCGATCTCGCGCGGTTCAGCAGAGTCAACGAGTGCATCGGATCGATCGGCGGCGACGAATTGATAATGACCGTCGCACGGCGGCTCATGTCGGCGCTCCGCGGCCACGATCAGGTGGCCCGGACGGGTGCGAATGAATTCGCCGTCGTCGTCAAGATTGTCGACGGTCCGGGCGATGTGCTCCATGTTGCAAAGCGGATCGAAGCCGTGATGGCGCAACCGTTTCGCTTGTCGGACTTCGAGATGAAAGTTGATTGCGCGATCGGATGTGCGCTGGCCAGCGAGGCGGAAGGCGATGGCGAACGATTGATGCGCCATGCGCAGATCGCCCTGAAGACTGCGAAATCAACCACGCGCGTCGAGTTTTACCAGCCGAGCATTCTCGCCGCCGCGCGACGGCATTTCATCGTTGAAACAGAATTGCGCCGCACGCTCGAACGCGGCGCGATGACAATGGCGTATCAGCCGCTGATGTCGCTCAAAACCGGTCGCGTGATCGGCTTCGAAGCGCTGGCGCGGTGGAAACATCCGATCATGGGTGTCATTTCGCCCGAAGAGTTTATTGCGGTTGCCGAGGATTCAGGACTGATCGTGCCACTCGGTCGCTGGGCGCTCGACAATGCGCTGAAGACGCTGCGGGTTTGGGATGTGGCGGCGGGGCATAGATTGCCGCTCTCGATGGCCGTCAACCTGTCGGCGATCCAGATCGCGCGCGACGATGTGGCAAAGTTTGTCAGTGCAGGCTTGCACGATCACGGGATCGAGGGATCACGGCTGACGATCGAGTTGACCGAAAGCGCTATCATTGCCGATCCCGAACGCGCCGCACGGACGCTGGCTGCGCTCAAGGCGTGCGATACGATGGTCGCGATGGACGATTTCGGCACAGGTTTTTCAAATCTTGCCGCCTTGCAACGGCTGCCGATCGATACGCTGAAAATCGATCGCAGTTTTATTACCGGTATGATCGGCGATGCCGACAAAGTCGCGATCGTCCGCGCGATCCTGTCTCTCGCCAAAGCGCTGGGTATGGCCACTACGGCAGAAGGGATCGAGAATAAGGCGCTCGCCGAAACACTTTTGGGTCTGGGGTGCACCACGGGGCAGGGCTATCTTTACGCGCAACCGATGACTGCCGACGATGCGTTTAATTTTGCACAGAATTCGCTGGGGCCTTTGCCGGACTGACGCGGTCGAGCAGCGTTTCGAATGCTGCACCGTCCGGAAAGCCCGCTTCGATCCACGCGTTTTCAATTTTGGCCAAGGTGTTCGCCACGACCGGGCCCGGCGCAAGTCCGCGCTTGATCAGCGTGCCACCCGTGATCGGGAACGTCGGGCGGCGCCAATGATCGAGCGCCGCGGTGTCGGCACCGCTCAGCAATAGCCTGTCGCGCGCGCTTTCGATCCCGAGGCGATAAGCCAGCGCTGCGATCGTAACAAACGGTTCGGTCCAGCCGCAGGCGCTGATCAGGCGCTTGGCCTGGGCTTTGGACAGCTTCAAGCGGGCTGCAATGTCTTTGGCGACTGCCGGGTTCGGGCCTATCAGCGCGGCCAGGCGTCGTATCGGTTCGCCCGCTCGCGCTTCACGAATGACAAGGCCGTCGAGATGGTTTGCAGAAATGATCTCCGGCAGGACTGATCGTAGGATATCGCGCGCTAGCATAAGACGAACTGCGGCAACTGGGTTTGTGTAATCGAGGAGCTTCAGCAATTCGCTCGCAATTCGCTCGCGTGACAGCGACATCAGGTCATTGGCGCGGGCAGCACAGGCATCATAGGCCGCAGCGTCGGGTTTGCCGCGCCCAAAACGCGCAAAGAACCTGAAGAAGCGCAGGATGCGCAGATGGTCTTCGGCAATGCGTTGCAGGGGGTCGCCGATAAAGCGGACGCGGCCCGCGGCCAAATCATCCAGGCCACCGAAATAATCGAATATTTCGCCGGTATCGGGGTTTGCCGAAAGCGCGTTGATCGTGAAATCGCGCCTTGCCGCATCTTCGCGCCAGTCGTCGGTAAACGCAACGATGGCGTGTCTGCCGTCAGTGCTGACGTCGCGGCGTAGCGTCGTAATCTCTACCGGGCCATGCGCTGTAACCGCTGTCACAGTGCCATGGGCAATGCCGGTCGGCACGGGCTTGATATGCGCGGATTTGAGGTGCGCAATCACCTCATCGGGTGTCAGTCGGGTCGCCATATCGACATCGCTGACAGGCTCCCCCAGCAGCGTGTCCCGCACGACACCGCCGATCAAGCGAACAGTCTCACCGCCACCAAGCGCCGCGACCAGTGGATCGAGATGCGGCAGCCTTACCACCGGAGGCGGGCCGACAGGTTGGCGAGCATGGCGGCCGTCGCACCCCAGATGCGCCGTTCGCCCCAGCGGATTTCGAAATAGCGTCGTTCGATCCCATCGACCATGATCGATCGCTCGCTGCGGTTCGCATGGTCGAAGAGATAAACGAGCGGGACTTCGAAGACAGCAGCGACTTCCCGCTCGCACGGAACCAGCGGCAGATCGGGCGGGATGACCGAAAGAACCGGCGTGATGTCGAAGCCTGTGATCGTCCGGTAAAGCGGCAATGATTCGATGATCCGTACGGCACTTCGCGGGAGCGCAATTTCCTCCTCGGCTTCGCGCAGGGCCGCAGCCACTGCGTCTGTATCGCCGGGATCGACCCGCCCGCCGGGAAAAGCGACTTGTCCCGCATGGCGGCGCATCGTTTCGGGGCGCTGCGTCAGGATCACACCCGGTTCGGCGCGGTCGGTAATCGCGATCAGCACAGCTGCGGGAATGCCCGGCGTGTCAGGTCTGTCGCCCGTGTCGCTGGCATGAGGCACGGGGTTATCGAGCGTCTCGGCCAGTGCTGCGTGCAGCCGCGCCGCCAGCGTCATGCGCCCGCCATCGGAAAGAAAACGCCGTCACTCCACAAACCATTCGGGCTGTTGCTTTCATCGAGCGCCATGTTCGCGAGTTCATAATAAACCGGCCGCGCGACTTTTGCGTCCATGCCGCCGCGCACATGGATGTAGGGCGTATCGGCAAAGCGTAAAACGTGGTCTGCGCCTGCTACAATGAGGTCGGCGGTGTTGAGCCGAAAGGTCAGCTGACGGTCTCGGCCTGCGCCCACGTTTTTCACTTCGACCGCAACGAAAGGCGCATCATCGACAATGATATCAAGTTTTTCGCCGGGTGTGACAAGCACATAGCTGCCGTCGCCTTCGCGGCGCAGGATCGAGGCGAAAAGGCGAACCATCGCTTCTCGATCGATCCGCCCGCCCTGATGATACCACGTGCCGTCGCGCGCGATCCGCATGTCGCTGTTGCCGCAATGCGTCGGGTGCCATTGATCGACCGGCGGCAAGCGTTGGTCGGCGAGCGCCTTGGCAACCTCTGCAAGGCTCATCAGCGACAGGTCGGGGGCAGGCGGCATCGGCATTGCTCTGCTCTATGCCTTTGGCTCCGCAAGCGCAAAGGGGCGCGGCCCGAGCATCCCGGTTTCAGGCAAAACATCGGCATTGCGCGCAAGCAAACGGTGCCGTTCGACGGGGCCGGGGACACCCCACTGACGCGTCGCGTCCACGGAAAACCCAAAGAAGCGTCCGTAATATCCGGGATCGCCGATCATCACCATCGGCGTGTCACCCACTGCCGTGATCAGCGCGTTCATGAGTTCGCGCCCAATGCCGCCACGCTGGACGCGCGGGTCGACGGCGACGGGCCCAACCAGCGTCAGGGGTTTGTCATCGAGGCAGATCGGCCAACTTTGCAGCGTACCAACTAGCATCCCGGTATCGAACGCAGCAAAACTCAGGTCGGGAAGCGCCGTCATTCCCGCGCGGATGCGATATGCCGTCCGCTCGTGCCGATCCACGCCGAAGGCGGAATCGAGCAGGGCTTCGACAGCCTGTGGGTCCGCTTGCGACAGAGGGGCGATCGTGACAGCCATGGGCGCAGCGCCATGAACGCGATTTTCTCCGATTGGAACCCTGTAAGTTTTCCTCTAGTCGCGCGGCGATGAACGATTTTCTCCAGTTGCAAGTCCATGATCTCGTCGTGCCCGTGCTCACCGGCATTTATTCCGAAGAAACGCATCTGCCGCAGCCGCTGCGCATATCGATTACAGTCGATCTCGAGGTGCAGGCCCATTTCGCGCCGGATACGCCGCTTGGTGCATCGAAAAACTACATGGATTTGAAAGGGGCCGCGACGGGTCTGCCCGAAGGTGTCCATTTCGTGCTGATCGAAGCCGTCGCCGATTATATCATCGACACGTTGATGGCGGGCGACGGCCGCGTTGCACGCGTCGAAGTGCACATCGTGAAACTCGCGATTGCCGAAGCGGGCGAAGCAATCGGTATCCGGCGTGTGAAGCACCGCGCATGAAACTGGCGCTGGTCACGGGCGGGCACCGGCGGCTGGGCGGGCATATCTCGGCGCGGCTGGCTGCGCAGGGCTGGACGCTGGCCGTTCACGGCGCGCGCGACGCCACGCCTGATCCGACGCTTGCGGCCAGGCTCGGTGATTGGCACGGCTTCGTTGCTGATCTGAGTGACGCCGACGCGGTTGCGGGGCTTCTCCCGGCGGTCATCGCGCATTTCGGTGCGGCACCTTCATTGCTGGCCAACAACGCGTCGATGTTCGAATGGGACGACGCGGCAACAGCGACGCCCGAAACGATGGCGGCGCATCATGCCGTCAACGTGCAAGCGCCACTCGTTTTGACGCTTGCGATGGCGCAGGCAGGTGCAATCGGCAGCATCGTCAACATCCTCGACCAGCGCGTGCAAAACCCGGTCGCGGATCAGTTGAGCTACTCGCTTTCCAAAGCAGCGCTGGCGGGCATGACGCGGACGCTAGCGGTCAATCTTGCGCCGAAACTGCGGGTCAATGCCGTCGCGCCGGGGCTGACGCTGCCGACCGCAGACTATGACGCGGCGCAGATGGCCCGGATTGCCGGGGCAATGCCGCTTGGCGTCCTGCCGCGTCCCGAAGACATTGCTGATGCCGTTGCATTTCTGGCCGACGCACCGGCGATCACCGGACAGACGCTGTTTGTCGATGGTGGCGCGAACCTTAAAAGCTTCGACCGTGACTTCGTTTTCATGTGATCGTCAGATCGGGGGCGTCATATAATGATGCCACGCGAAGATCGCAGCTGCGCCGCGGTAAGGCCGCCAGCCTTCGGCCAGTTCGCGCACCAGTTTTTCGCTCGGACGGACGTCATGGCCGAGCAATCGTCCGACGTCTTCCTGCACCGCAAGATCGCCTGCTGGCCAGATGTCGGGCCGCCCCTCGGCAAACAGCAGGTAGATTTCGGCTGACCAGCGCCCGATTCCCTTGATCATCGTCAGTTGCCCAATGGCCTCTTCGTCGTCAGCGGGCAGGTTATGCAGATCGAGCGTTCCGTCGGCAACGAGCCCGGCAAGACTGCGGCAATAACCGATTTTCTGACGCGACAGTCCAGCGGCGCGCAGCGTTTCATCGCTTGTGGCCGCCATGACTGACGGGTCGTCAACAGGGTCGACGGCGGCGGCAAGTTTCAGCCAGACCGAGTCTGCAGCCTTGAAACTGATCTGCTGCCCCACAATCGTGCGCAACAGTGTTACATAGCCGCGATCGCGGATACGCGGTTCGGGATAGCCGACATGCGCGACGGCACGTGCAAACGCCGGTTCGATTTTGCCCAGCGCGTCGAGATGCGTGCGCAATTGTTCTGATGAAAGCCCCACTGGATTCCTTGATTTCATTATGTCCCCGCGACATAGCGCGAGACACACGCCATGGAGAGTCCCTAAAATGCCCAAGCTGATTGTTACCACCCGCGATGGCGCTGTTCAGGAACTGGATGGCCAGGCGGGGCTCTCGGTGATGGAAATTATCCGCGATGGCGGCATCGACGAGTTGCTGGCGCTGTGCGGTGGCTGCTGCTCGTGTGCGACATGCCATGTTTACGTTGATGCCGAACACGCTGATCAGATCGCGCCGATGGGCGAAGACGAAAACGATCTGCTCGATTCGTCGGATCACCGCACCACAATGTCACGCCTGTCGTGCCAGATACCGTTCACCGCTGATCTCGACGGCCTCAAGATAACGATTGCCGCCGAAGACTAAGCGTTGCGTGTCGCGTCGGCGTAGAGCGCGATTGCGGCGGCATTCGATATATTGAGACTTTCGACTTTCGGACTGATCGGCAGGCGCGCGAGGACATCGCAATGCGCCGCGACGTTGGGGCGCATCCCTTCACCTTCGGCGCCAAGCACCAGCGCATTCTTGCCCTCGTTGAAAGAATTAGACAGCACCATTTTTGCTTCGCCTGCGAGCCCGATGCGCCAGAACCCAGCTTCGGCAATTTCCTCGAGCGCGCGCGCCAGATTGACGACACGCACCCACGGCATGAGCTCAAGCGCGCCTGACGCGGCCCGCGCCAGTGCCCCAGACTCGGGCGGCGCGTGACGATCCTGCGTGACGATACCGAGTGCATCGAAAGCGGCAGCCGATCGCAGCACCGCGCCAACGTTGTGCGGATCGGTGACCTGATCGAGCACGATCAACGGGCGGCGGTCGTCCGCGCCGTGCGCCAGCAAGTCACCAAGCCACATTTCCTCGAGCGGATCGACTTCGATGACGAGCCCCTGATGCGGCGCGTCGCTGGGCACCATGCGTCCGAGATCGGCAACGTCGGCAAACACCACGGGCAGAACGGGGGGCAAGTCCAACGGCCCCACGGCTTCGCGCGTGCCCCATAATTTGCGGACGTTGCGTTCGGGGTTGGCGAGCGCCGCTGTCACGGCATGGCGACCCCAAAAGCGGATGCGCCCGCCGAGCGCCTGCGATGGTCTGTGGCCCCGTCTCATGTTCCTTGTCTCATAATCATCCTTTCGCGGCCAACGCGTTGACACGCAACCCTGCGTTCGTCATTAGCCCGCCCTTCGCAAGACGCGCCTGGACAGGTGGCCGAGTGGTTAAAGGCGGCAGACTGTAAATCTGCTCACGCAAGTGTACGCTGGTTCGAATCCAGCCCTGTCCACCAGATTTTCGGCGTTGCTGCGCACTTGCTCCGACGATATCGCTCGCCTAAGGCAAGCGCCGCTGCCCGAGCGGACGTTGTGTAATGGTAAGACCCTAGCCTTCCAAGCTAGAGACGCGGGTTCGATTCCCGCCGCCCGCTCCAGCGCGTTTTGCGAAGCTAAATGCCAGACGAAACGCGCCCGGCCAGCGGCGCTCACGCCGACTGACGACGTTGCTTTGCCACGGCGCAACCCACCCTACCGCTCGATATCCGGATTAACCTCTTTCGCATTCGCCGCAGCCTCAGCCCGTGCGGCACGCATCTGCTGCTGCCAGCAACCCGTCCAGCCGCCCGGCCCACTCGCCGAGCAGCTTCCGGTGCCCGTCCGCGCACCAGCACTTAGCGTCGCTTCGGCGCGAGCGGCCCAAGCCTGGTTCTGCGGTGCAATAACGCCGTCATTACGGAACTGCTTGGGAATCCGATACCGCTCGTTTTCAGGAGCCGTGACACAAATCGTATTGGCCGGGCACTTGTCCTGGCCAAAAATCGTCAGGATCCGCTCGTTGGCAATTTGCGCAGCAGCGGGTGTAGACACCGCGAACGGCGCGAGAGCGAAAAGGGCAAGAGCAATGCGCATCACGGCGGTGTGGCCTTTCGGATATGAACGCACGATTGCCAACCTAGATACGCTTGGAAAGCGCAATTGCCGCGCGACAGCCGAAACGGATCGCGGCAGACATGACCGGGAACGCTGGCGCACGCTCTGCGCCTGCGGCAAGTGCAATTTCCTTATGCTCGACTTCTTCAGCCTGAAAATCGGCAACGGCAGCCGAAAGTTCGGGGTCGGAATCGCCGATTTCGACAAGTTGTTCGCCGTAATGCCGATCGATTTCGGTTTCGACAGCGACCGTGCAGGCCATTGCGGCTTCGGGTCCGATCAGCGCAGTTGCCATGCCGAGGCCATACCCGGCGATGTTCCAGAAAGGCGCTAGCAACGTCGGGCGAACGCGCCGCTGCGTCATCATCCGGTCGAACGTTTCACGGTGGCGTTGCTCCTGTGCAGCCATCCGCGCGATTTCGCGGGCCATTGGCGCACGCGGGTTCATGATCGCCAACTGCCCGGCATAAATGCGCGTCGCGCCATATTCGCCAGCCTGATTCACGCGGATCATCGATTCGATTTCGGGGCTCATTTTGCTCTCCTCAACATTGCCAAGATGGTGACGCCACCGGCGATTGAGAAGAGCGCATTGAAGCCTGCAAGCGAAATACCCGCAAACGTCCATTGCGGCACGTCACAGCGGACGAGCGGTGCGTTCATGATGTCGGCGAGGCTCCCGCCTGCGGCTGTATTGGTGCACGCCGTCAGCCCTTCCCACCAGCCATATTCCACGCCTGCATGAAACACCCCGATTGCGCCCGAAATGGCTATCGAGAGCGCGGCAAGAACGATGAGGATCGTCCGCGCGGGTGGTTTGACGAAAAACGCCAGGATCGCAAGACCGATAGCGGCTTCATGCGGCCAGCGCTGCCAGTAACACATTTCGCAGGGATACAGCTTGCCGATATATTGCGAGCCGAGCGCTCCCGCCATCAGCGCGGCTGGCAGCACGAGGGCGACAATGTTGGCGCGCGTTAGCGATCTGCTGTTCAACGGCGGGATGCCACCTGCGACGCGGGCGCTTTGGCTAGCCGCGCGATCGTTTCGAGCGCATAATTCAATTGAAAATCGGTCACGCCCCTGGCCTTCAGTTGCTCCGCCGTCGCCGTGAAACGCGGATCGGGCCTGGTGTCGTCTTCGAGCACCGAATTGTCGACCTTGGCTTCATTGATCAAATGCTTGCGCAGATCGGCTTCGCGAAAGCGCGGACGGCTTTTGTAATCGGGGTCGCTCAGCTGCGGCACAATGATGTCGGGTTCGATTCCACCTTCCTGAACACTTTTGCCCGAGGGGGTGTAGTAACGCGCGGTCGTCAGGCGCAGCGCGGTCGTGTCGTCGAGCTGGAGCAGCGTCTGCACCGAGCCCTTGCCGAAACTGCGCTCGCCCATGACCAGCCCGCGGTGATGATCCTGAAGCGCGCCGGCGACGATTTCGGCGGCCGAGGCAGAGCCAGAATCGATCAGCACGACAATCGGCAGGCCATTGGCGAAATCGCCTTTTTTTGCGAAATAGCGTTCGTTGTCGCGCTTGTCGCGCCCGCGCTGCGACACGATTTCGCCGCTGTCGATAAAGGCATCCGATATCTCGACAGCTTCGTCGAGCAGGCCGCCCGGATTGGACCTTAGATCGACCACATAGCCAAGCGGCCGCTTGCCAAGCGACTTGTCGATGCCGATCAGCGCGGCGCGGACATTGGCCCCGGTGCCTTTCGAAAATCCATTGATGTTGATGTAGCCGACCTGGCCTTTCACTTCCCATTTGACCGGCTTCAGATCGATGATTTCGCGCGTCAGCGTCACGTCAAAGGGCTTGTCGCGACCGGCGCGCACCAGCGTGAGCTTGATCGACGTTCCCGGCTTGCCGCGCATCTGATCGACCGCTTCGTCGAGTGTCCCGCCAAAAATCAGGCTGCCGTTCAAATGGGTTATGTAATCGCCCGCCTTGATCCCTGCGCGGAAACCGGGGCTGTCCTCGGTCGGCGCGATGACTTTGACGGCGCCGTCTTCGAGCGTGACGGTCAACCCCAGCCCGCCGTAGTTGCCGTCGGTCTGGATCCTCATCTGGTTGAAATCGCGCGCGTCGAGATAGGAACTGTGCGGATCGAGACTGGCGAGCATGCCGTCGATCGCGCCTTTGATCAGCTTCTTGTCATCGACCTTTTCGACATAATCGGCGCGCACGCGTTCATAAACGGAGAGAAACGCATCCATCTCGGGGAATGCCGAGACATCGGCAGCGGCCAGCCCTGCGGTTGCCGCCGGAACAAGCGCGATGGCGCAAACGGTCAGCAGGGGGCGGAAGCGAAGGTTTGCCATGATTATTCCTAAATTTAGGTCAGCTTATCGTAAATCAAGGGGCAAACGCTAGTCCCGGTGGTTAACCGATCAGCCGCGTGATATCGACGGGCTCTCCTGCGCGCCGCAGTTCGACAGTGATGGTGGGCCGGACAGCGCCAGCGCGACCGACCGGCGAGCCCTGGTCGACGACATCACCGACTTTCACGTCGAGCGCGGAAAGGCTGGTCAGCAACGTTGTCCAACCGCGGCCATGATCGATGATGACGATATGGCCGAACCCGCGATAGGGACCCGCAAAGGCGATCCGCCCGCCGGTCGGCGCAACCACCTGAGCCAAAGGTTGGGTCGCAATCGTAAGCCCGCGTGCGCGGACGCCGGTTTCGGATATCTCGCCGAGGCCCGTCACGATCTGGCCGATAACGGGAAGCCTATATCGCGCCTGCGCTGATTCGGTAACGGGCGTGTCGGCTGGCAAGGCACGCAGATCACCGGGCCGGGCGGGGCGCAGAGCGGGGCCGGGGATTTCGGCAAGGCGCGCGCGGCGGCTGGCGTCGTTGTCGATCCGGCCGATCAGATCGACGATATCGCGCGCGTCCTCGCCCAGCGCGATAGCGAGATCCTGCTCGGCCATCGCGTTGCCGGTCAGCCTGTCGGCTGCTGTCCGCCGCTCGACCGCAAGGGCTGCCAGCTGGTTGCGCTGGCTGACAAGCGTTGCCTGACTTGTTTTCAGACCGGCCAGAGCGACATCGGCGGCGCGGCGCAATTCCTTGCCACGCGCAACGTCGGCGCGAACGTCGGCCGTGCGCGCGCGGACGACGGGTAGGATCGTAGCCAGCAAAGCGCGCACGTGCACCATATCGCTGACCGATCCCGGCTGCACGAGCGCCAGCACCGGGGGGCGGCGCGACATCGTTTGCAGCGCGGCGACAAGCCGAATCGTGGGGCCCTGCTTGACGGCAAGCGCCGCGCGCTGGTTGCGGCGCAGGCGCTCGATAATCGCAATTTTCGCTTCGGCGGCTCCAATGTCGGCTTCGGCCGATTGAATCCGCGCTGCAACGGCAGCAGCCCGCGCCCGGGTTCTTGCGGCATCATTATTCGCAGCGGCAGCGGCGTTTTCCAGCCGCCCTGCGCGCTCGATTGCAGCCGCGGCATCGCCTTTCGCTTTGGCAAGGGCGCGCCGTTCGTCTGTAATGCCTTGCGCCGACGCGACCGCCGTGGCGGCAACCAGCGCCAGAATGGCGATATGCCGTGTCAGCCGATCTTTCCGAACTTCGCTTCGAAAGCGGCAATGTCGTTGCGCCCAAGCAGATCGGCCTGCTCGACCCAGCTATCGCGCGCCATCCGCCCGGCAAACGCGCCGAGCTGCGCATCAACCGTCGCTTGTCCGTCGGCATCGAGTGTCGCAAGCTGATCGAACCGCGTGATGCCAAGCGCGCCGAGTTGTGCTGCAACTTTGGGACCCAAACCCTTGATCCGGCGCAGGTCATCGGGCTCGCCGGTTGATTCAGGAACACTGACAGGCGCCGTCGGCGGCGGAACAACCGGATCGACGGTTATTGTGCGCGCTAGCGTCGGCACTATGACGGGATCGATTTGCCCGAGCTCAACCCGCTGCCCGTGCCGTCGCACCGCAAGCAACACGACAAGCGCGATCAGGATCAGCAGACCGCCAAGAATGATCGGCCAGTAAGCCGTAAGGATTTCGAGGGTCATCGCATGTCCTTATCGCCCCGTGCGATTTCGCGCCAGCCGATGTCGCGGCGGCAAAACCCGTGGGGAAAATCGATGCAGTCAACCGCACGATAAGCGGCAGCCTGCGCATCGGCGATCGATGTCGCCATAGCGGTGATGCCGAGCACGCGGCCCCCGTTGGCAACCAGTGCGCCGTCGTGCATACTGGTTCCGGCGTGGAAGACCACCGCGCCCTCGGTACTTGCGGCATCCAGCCCCGCAATCCGTCCACCTTTTTCGGGCACCCCCGGATAGCCCTTCGCCGCCAGCACGACGGTCAGCGCAGTTTTGTCGCTGAATGTTGGCGGCGGTTGATGAGCCAGCGCGCCGGTCGCCACAGCATACAGCAACGCAACAAGATCGCTCTCGAACCGCATCATCATCACCTGCGTTTCGGGGTCGCCGAAGCGCGCATTATACTCGATCAATTTCGGACCCGCGCTGGTCAGCATCAGACCAGCAAAAAGCACGCCCGAAAACGGCATTCCCCTTTGCGCCATCACCGCGACCGTCGGCGCGATAATCGCGGCCATTACCAGCGCCTCCAAGTCGGCCGTAAACATGGTTGCCGGGCTGTACGCCCCCATGCCGCCGGTATTCGGCCCGGTGTCGCCTTCGCCGACGCGCTTGTGATCCTGCGCCGAGGCAAAGGGGACAGCGGTTATACCGTCAGTCAATGCAAAAAAGCTCACTTCCTCGCCGGTCATATATTCTTCGATGACGATCGAGGAACCCGCATCGCCAAAGCCGCCGCCGAACATGTCGTCAACAGCGGCGCGGGCTTCGGCATCGGTTTGCGCGATAATCACGCCCTTGCCTGCGGCCAACCCATCGGCCTTGATGACGACCGGTAACCCGAAATCTTCTAATCCCGCCAGCGCGGACGCCTTGTCGGCATAATGAGCGAAATCGGCGGTCGGGATGTTTGCGGCGTTGCAAATTTGCTTGGTAAAGTGCTTCGAACCTTCCAGCTGTGCCGCCAGTTTCGATGGCCCGAAGACCGGCACCCCGGCTTCGGACAGACTATCGGCCAGCCCATCGACCAGTGGCCCTTCGGGCCCGATAACGACCAAAGCGACGGCTCGATCAGCGCAGAAGCGAACCACTGCCGCATGATCCCTGATGTCCAGATCGATCAGCGTCGCGACCTGCGCAATACCGGGATTGCCAGGTGCCGCGTATAGCGTATCGCACAACGGCGATTGCGCCAGCTTCCACGCCAGCGCATGTTCGCGCCCTCCCGATCCGATCAGCAGGATGTTCATGGACGATCTCGACCCCTTCGACGCGCAATCAGGGCTCTTAGCGAAACCGACCCCCGGCGACAACGCAAGCGCGATGTCGGTTTCGGAATTGTCCGCACGGCTGAAACGGACAGTCGAGGACGCGTTCGGGCTCGTGCGTATCCGTGGCGAGATTTCGGGCTGGAAGCGCGTTGCATCGGGCCACTGCTATCTTGCGCTGAAGGACGACAAGGCCGTGATCGACGGCGTGATGTGGAAAGGATCGGTGTCGGGTCTGGCCTTTGCGCCCGTCGACGGGATCGAAGTCATCGCGACGGGCAAGCTGACGATATATCCTGGCCGCTCGAAATATCAGATCGTCATCGAAAGCATGGAGCTGGCAGGCGAAGGTGCCATGCTCGCGCTGCTCGAAAAGCTGAAGGCAAAGCTGGCAGGCGAGGGGCTGTTCGAGCTGGCGGGCAAACGTGCATTGCCCTATTTGCCGCGCACCATCGGTGTCGTGACATCGCCGACGGGGGCGGTGATCCGCGATATTCTCCACCGCCTTGCCGACCGCTTTCCGACACATGTCATCGTCTGGCCGGTTATCGTCCAGGGCAATGGCGCAGCAACGGCGATCGCAGCGGCAGTCAACGGTTTTTCGGCGATGGTCGGCGAAAACCGGCCTGATCTCGTGATCGTCGCACGCGGCGGCGGATCGATCGAGGATCTTTGGGCCTTCAACGAAGAGCCTGTCGTCCGCGCGGTTGCTGCCTGCACGATCCCGATCATTTCAGCCGTCGGCCATGAAACGGATACGACATTGTGCGATTTTGCGGCGGATGTTCGCGCGCCGACGCCGACGGCAGCGGCTGAAATGGCCGTGCCGGTGCGGAGCGATTTGCTGGCAGCGGTGCAGTCGCTCGGGCTGCGCGCGCTCCGCACCGTGCAACGTTACGCAGATCGGGCTGACGAACGCTATCGCGCTGTTGCCCAGCGTCTTCCCGAAAAGACCGCTTTGTTGGCACCGCAGACGCAGCGTGTTGACGATCTTGCAGACCGCTTGTCGCGGGGTCTCGGCTTGTCGCTGGCCAAAGCGCGCGGCGATCTTGCCCATGCCAGCGGAGCATTGCGCCCCGCCTTACTCGAACAACGCGTCAACCGCGCGCGCGACAAACTGGCGCAACTCTGGCGCGTTGCAGCCTCGCTCAATCCCGATCTCGTGCTCAAGCGCGGCTATGTCCGCGTCGAAAAACGTGGCGGCGGAACAGTGATGTCGGCTACCCAAGCCAAGGCAGCTGGTGCGCTGATGCTGCGCTTTGCGGACGGCGCAGTCGACGTAAGGGTTGAGCGTTTGTCTGCACCTGCTAAGGATGCCGGCAGGCAGGGCACCCTACTCTAGGATACGAATGATGCTGATGTCCCCCTCGGGCCGCGCGGCGCGATTGCATTATATGGCCAATGGCTTTCGCGTGCTTGCCAGCGGCGATCATGTGATCTGCGCGGTTACGGCAGAAAAAGTGTCGGTCGACGATCTTCGCTACTGGAGCGTCGCGCGGCAGGAGCCCTATGCCAGCGCCGAAATCGCGACCAAAGCCTTCATGCGTTAAGGCACGTCCGCTTCACTGAATGCGCCGCACAGCCGCGCGCCCACCACGCCCGACTTTGGCATAATAAGCGCCGAGCGTCCCCCGTTCGATGACGACGGATGCACCGGGCTTCGGATCGCTGAAGGCGCGCGTATCTTCCGTGGTTTCCCACATCCCGCCCCCTTCGACCGTAAAGCGCCAGTAAACCCGGTTCCAGCGCCGCGCTGAGACGATCGTCGTCTGCAATTGGCGGGCGTCCGCGTCATCGTCGGGATCACCTTCGCGGCCGCTCAGGAATGGAATGCGTGGCAGGGTAAATCCGAACAAGCCTTTGCGCGCGCTTTTGACTTCGGCCTTGTCGATAACGACGAGATCGCGCGAAGCGGTTGCGGCGCTCAGCACGTCGACAGCCTTGTCGTAGCAGGCGAGCCGTTCGGCCGCGTCGGGCTTCGTGCGACAGGCCTGGAGTGCGGCAACCTGCGCCGGCAATTTCGGTGGCTCCGCAGCGTATGCCGAAAGCGGAGCAACTGCCAAAAGCACGGCCGGAACGATGTAACGCATAACCATGTTGAAATTCCCTCGGCCGTGATATGCCCGAGACACTTGGACGTTACAAACCTGTTGCGCAAAAGCCACATTCACGGGGGATTGTGGTGAAGAACGCGACGATTTGTTGCAATGGCAAGACGACGCAACCTAAAGAGCACCCTTCGGATTCCGGTCCGGGGAGGCCTTGCGCCTGACATTCATGATTGATCGGGCTGGTCCGGTCACACAAGGGGAAGACACTATGTTGACCAAATCCGTCCGCCGCACACTGCTGGCGAGCACCATCATTGCAGGATCGTTCGGCGTCATGCCAGCAGTCGCGCAAGATGCACCCGTTGTCGAAGATACCGGCGTCATCGTCGTTACCGGATCGCGCGTTGCGCGTCCAAACGCCGAATCGCCCAGCCCGATCACGACCGTCGGTAACGAAGACATCAAGGAATTCGGCGCGACCAAGATCGAAGATCTTTCGAACTCGTTGCCACAGGTGTTCGCCGGTCAGTCGTCGGGCGTCTCGAATGGCGCAGACGGCACTGCAACCGTCAACCTTCGCGGTCTCGGCTCGAACCGTACGGTCGTCCTGATCGACGGCAAGCGCCTTCAGCCAGGCAGCATTGGCGGCAACAGCGCAGCCGATCTTAACTTCATCCCGGCAGCGCTGATTTCAAGCGTTGACTTGCTGACCGGCGGTGCTTCGGCAGCTTACGGTGCCGACGCTGTTGCCGGTGTCGTGAACTTCAAGATGAACCGCAAGTTCAAGGGTCTTCGCCTCGACGCGCAATATGGGTTTTACCAGCACAACAATAAGAACGCTGTGCGCGACATCGTAAATAGCCGTTTCACAGCACCCGAAGGCAATGTTGTCACTGGTGGCGCTTATGATGCATCAATTGCGCTCGGTTCAGGCTTCGACGAAGATCGCGGTAGCTTTGTCGTTTATGCAGGGTATCGCTCGGAAACGGCGATTACCCAGGACAAGTATGACTATTCGATCTGCACACTTAACCAAAGTGGACAGAATACCGGTACTGTAAAAGACTTCGCATGCGGCGGCTCGGGAACACCCGCACGGTCGCGTTTCGGTGGTCTACTCAATCCGACAGCATTGCGGACCCAGGCGCGCGGTCCGGTACCGGCAGGGTCACCTCCGGGCACTCTCGGTCCTCTTTTGTTTGATGATGCGGCAAACACGATACCAACTTTGAACCCTGCTGTGCGCTTGCCATCGCGGACATTGCTTCCGGACAACACCACACGGCCATATGTCGGTCTGACTGATGCATTTAACTTTGCACCGCTCAACTACTATCGGCGTCCATCCGAGCGTTACAACCTTGGTGCATTTGCCGAGTATGAAATCAGCCCGGCTCTGAAGCCCTACCTTGACGTGATGTTTAACGATTACAGCACGCAAGCCCAGATCGCGCCGTCGGGGGCGTTCTTCGGAACTCGCACGGTAAATTGCAATAACCCGCTCTTGCTCGCCAATCCTGCACTCGCGGCGTCGGTGTGTTTGGTACCCGGTACGACTCTCGGTTCGGCTCCAACGAGCGTGCTCGGAACCCCGACCGAAGTGCAGATTTCCATCGGGAAGCGCAACATTGAAGGCGGTCCTCGCTTTAATGATATCGGCTACAATCAGTTCCGGATTGTCACAGGGCTGAAGGGTGATATCAGCGACGCTTGGTCATACGACGCTTATTTCCAGACTGGCACAATTAAGTTCGCAAATACATATCGCAACGACGTATCGTCAGCGCGGATCGACGAAGCGTTGCTGGTCACTGGGACTCTTGCCAACCCCGTTTGCACCAGCGGTAATGCTTCCTGCGTGCCTTACAATGTGTTTAACGCCGGGGGCGTCACGCCCGCTGCAGCGGCATATATCGGTATCCCATTGGTGATCACGGGCACGACGCGCGAAACCGTCGTTCAGGGTTCGCTGACAGGGGATCTCGGCGCCTACGGCATCAAGTCACCGTTTGCTGAAGACGGATTGCGTATTGCTTTGGGTGTGGAACGCCGCACAGAGTCGCTTTCAACTCAGCCTGACCTTTCCTACATCAATGGGGACGGTGCCGGTCAAGGCGGCCCAACGCTGCCGATCGACGGTCAATATGCAGTGACCGATTATTTCGGCGAACTCGCGCTCCCGCTTGTCACGGATAAGCCGTTCTTCCAGGATCTGTCGTTGGAATTCGGTTATCGTCATTCGAAGTACGACGTGCGTGGTGCCACGAAGCAGAACTCGACGGATACCTATAAGATCGCTGGTAACTGGTCACCAATCGATGACATTTCGCTCCGTGCATCGTTCAACCGTGCGGTTCGGTCGCCCAATATTGGTGAATTGTTCACCAATCAAAGCGTTGGCTTGTTTTCGGGAACCGATCCATGCACCGGCCCTGCGGTTGGTGGTTTGACGAATGGTACAGAAGGTGGTCCCAAGGCAGGCGCAGCCGGCTTTACGGCTGCGCAGTGTGCCCGCACAGGCGTAACAGCAGCTCAATTCGGTGCGTTGGACGTGAACTCTGCTCAACAGTACAACTTCCTTGGGGGCGGCAACCTTAACCTGAATCCGGAAAAGTCGAACTCATACTCGTTCGGTGTGGTTGTCCAACCGAAGAGCGGCTTCTTGAGCGGGCTGCTGATTTCCGCAGACTACTTCAACATCAAGGTGAAGGAAGCTGTTGGCGGGATTGGTGCTCAGGTCATCATTGATCAGTGTATTGCAACGAACGACCCGTTCTTCTGCGGGAAGATCAAGCGCGACACGCGGACTGGGCCTTCTGCGGGTTTCCTATGGACCGACGGCGGCGGTTTTGTTGACGATCGTACAACCAACACTGGGTCGCTCAGCACATCAGGTATCGACGTTAACGCCGATTATCGCGTTAACCTCGGTGAAAACAAAGTGCGGTGGCAGTTTGTCGGAACATGGGTGAAATCTTTGGTAAGCCAGCCGTTGACCAACGGGTTCGATTATGATTGCGCCGGTTATTATGGCATTACTTGCGGTAATCCGAACCCTGAGTATCGTTTCAACACCAACGTGAAGTTTACGACAGCCGACAATATCGGGTTTACAGTTCGTTGGCGTTATTTCTCGGGCGTGACCGTTGACACACTCAGCCCTGATGTTGATTTGAACCCGACAAGTGCCAAGGCTACGGGTAACATCGACGAGAAAATCCCGGCGTATAATTACTTCGACTTGCTGTTCTCGCTTCCAATCAAGGATACGGCAACACTCCGTATCGGTGTGAACAACGTTTTCGATAAGGATCCACCGCTGATCAGCCAGTCAAACCTTGGCGGTTTCGGGAACGGTAACACATTCCCCGGCACCTATGATCAGCTTGGTCGTTACGTGTTCGTGAACCTGACTGCCGACTTCTAAATCCGGCATCAGTCGTAAAAGATCGGCGGCGGGGCATTGCTCCGCCGCTTTTCTTTTGTCTGCGATCTGCTTAGCGGTAATCGATGGACTCCGTTGGCCTCGAGCAGGAAGCAGACGCCGCCGCGGCTCGGCGCGATTATGCGCTGGCCCGTGACTTTCTGGCGCGTGCCACGCAAAGCGATCCCACGCGGTTCGATCTCTGGCTGAAACTTTCTGCGATGGCGCGTGCAACCGGTAATGCCCCTGCTGCCCTTGCCGCTGTGGATCGCGCGCTCGCTGTCGATCCGCTCGATTTTACAGCGCTCCTCATGCGCGCGACACAACTTGAGGCAATCGGCGAGGCGGACCGTGCGGGCCTCGCGTTCGGGCATGCGCTGGCCCAGGCACCCGACGCACCGCTGCCGCAACTTGCACCGGTACTAGCGCACGCTAAGGCCCGATATGTGGCTTGGCAGGCCCGGCAAGCCGATCACCTGCGGGCAGCTGTCCCGACAATGACACCGGCAATCGAGCACTTGATTACCAATGTCGTC
>JAYTAP010000031.1:0-27661 GCA_043737475.1 Sphingomonas sp. | reverse complement strand
CCATTGCCGAGAGGCTCGATCGCGAAGACGTGAATGTCTGGGCGATCGGCAGCAATCGCTTCGATCTGGGCGACCCGGCCTCGCCAAAGCGCCTGTGGGATCAAGCGCTCGATATGTTCGACGGGCGCGTTGACGTTCTCATCAACAATGCCGGGGTTTTCGAAGCCGCACCGATCGACTTGCCCGATGCCGAATGGACCGCGTCGTGGGACCGCACGATGCAGATCAACCTCACCGCAAGCGCCGAACTGTGCCGTTTTGCCGTGCAGCATTTCCTAGAAAACGGCGGTGGCCGCATCGTGAATATTGCCAGCCGTGCGGCGCATCGCGGCGATTCACCGGCGCACTGGCACTACGCCGCGTCTAAAGCTGGCATGGTAGCGATGACCAAAACCATTGCGCGTGCCTATGCGGCGCACGGGATTTACACTTTTGCGATATGCCCGGGTTTCACTATGACCGGCATGGCGGAGGATTATCTGAGCAGCCGCGGCGGCGACAAATTGCTTGCCGACATTCCGCTGGGCAGAGTTGCAGATACCGAAGAAGTGGCAGAGATTACTGCGTTTGCCGCCCTTAAAGCGCCACCGTCGATGACCGGCGCGGTGCTCGACGTGAATGGGGCGAGTTATGTCCGATAGCTGGCTACTCACCCTGCCCTGCACGCGGGCCGAGGCGGAAGCGGTTCAAGATGCCGACATTGACAATGCGGTCCTGACGGTGTGCGAACCCGATCCCGCACAGCCCGACCGGTGGCAACTCGACGCATATTTCGAGGGTAAGCCGTCTCGTGATGCTCTACGGATCGTTGCGCGTCTGGTGCCGAGCGCGCGCGAGAAAGACCCCAAAGCAAAACCCTTACCCCCCGAAGACTGGGTGACGATGAGTCAGGCTGGCCTCGAACCGCTGCACGCAGGGCGCTTTTACGTGCGGACGCCCGATCATCCTGCGATGGCCGGAACCGTCGATTTCGTGATCCCGGCGGGACTGGCGTTCGGAACGGGGCAGCATGCGACGACTTATGGCTGCCTCGTTGCGCTCGATGCCTTGAAGCGGCAGGGCAAGGTTTTTCGCAACATCATCGATATCGGCACGGGAACAGGGCTGCTTGCGTTTGCGGCGATGCGGCTGTGGCCGGTGGCGCGAGCCTGTGCTTCGGATATCGATCCGATTTCGATCGATGTGGTGGGCGAAAATGCGGCGCTAAACCGGATGCGCGGGTTGCACATGGTGGTGGCTGACGGCCTTGCCCACCGCGGTCTCGTTGCCCGCGCGCCTTATGATCTGGTGATCGCCAATATCCTTGGCGTACCGCTGATCGACATGGCGGCGATGATTGCGGCGAGCGTTGCGCATGGGGGGACGCTCATTTTGGCAGGGCTACTCGATACGCAGGCGGCGGCGTTGGTGCGGGCGTACAAGCGGCAGGGAATGCGGCTGATGTCGCAGGGGCCGGGCGAATGGCCAGTATTGGTGATGCGGGGGCGGTAGTGGAGGTTCAACTAACTCTTGTTCTTCGCCCAGCTTCGTATTTTTTTCGCTGCGGCAATAGCGAGCAGGGCTGGAGCCGCTCCCAAGACTGTCCCCATCGCTACCCACAAGGCGATTAATCCGAGCATCATGGCGGACAGTCCGTAATCGCTTACCGAATACAAACCGCGCCAAGGTTGCAGGATCGCAATAGACAGTCCGAAAGAGAATAAGAAAGGAAACAGAAGTCTTGGCCGTTCGCGCGAGGCTGCAGCAGCGCCGACCAACACAAGCGCCGAGACTATCGCGCTCAGCGGAATAATGAGCAGGCCGGAAAAATCCATTACATTGCAAATAGCACTACTGGCGTCTCAAGATAGCGCTTCAGTTCCTGCACGAAGTTCGCGGCGTCATGGCCGTCGACGACGCGGTGGTCGCAGCTGATCGAGAGGTTCATGAGTTTTGCGCGGACGATGTCGTCGCCGCGGAATATCGGGCGCTCGACGATCTTGTTTGGGCCGATAATCGCGACTTCGGGGCGGTTAATCACAGGTGTTGTAGCGATTCCACCAAGAGCGCCGAGTGAGGTGATCGTCAGTGTGCTGCCCGAGAGTTCGTCGGACCTAGCCTTGCCGGTGCGCGCGGCTTCGGCGAGGCGGGTGATTTCGCGCGCCAACTGCCAGACGTTCATGCCTTGCGCATCGCGGATGACAGGGACCATCAGCCCCGCATCGGTCTGTGTAGCCATGCCGAGGTGGACCGCGCCGTGGCGGGTTACGATCCCTGCCTCGTCGTCGTAGCGCGCGTTGATCATCGGGAAGGCAGGGATGGCCTTGCAGATCGCGACGATCATTAGCGGTAGGAGCGTCAGTTTAGGCCGGTCCCCACGATTGGCGTTCAGGTCGCCGCGCATGTCTTCGAGTTCGGTCACGTCGATTTCGTCGACATAGGTAAAATGCGGGATGGCACGTTTCGAGGCCGCCATGTTTTCGGCAATGCGGCGGCGCATCCCGATGACTTTGATGGCTTCGTCGGGGCGCGGTTTGGCAGCAGCAGTATAGCCCTGGCCTGCGCTGTAGCGGAGGTAGGCATCGAGATCGGCGTGGCGGAGACGACCGTCTGCGGATGGTTTGATCTGCGCGAGGTCAATGCCGAGGTCTGCCGCGCGGGCACGGACGGCAGGGGATGCGAGGACTGTGGTCAAAGCCCTCTCCCCTTCAGGGGAGAGGGTTGGGAGAGGGGCAGGTTCGGGCGGGAAGGGCGGCGAATTTTCCTGCGATTCGGCCCCTCTCCCCGACCCTCTCCCCTGGAGGGGAGAGGGGGAAATGGTAACTTCGACCGTCGCCGCATCGGGATTTTCCGCGTCGATCCGCTCTTCGACTGCTTCCGCTTCCCCCTCAACCTCGATCACCGCCAGCGCAGACCCGATCGGCACCATATCACCCACTTCGCCCGCGATCTCGACAACGATGCCCGACACCGGCGATTCCATTTCGACAGTCGCCTTGTCGGTCATCATGTCGGCAATGCCCGAGTCTTCCTCGATCCGGTCGCCGACTTTAACATGCCATGCGACGATTTCGGCTTCGGCAATGCCTTCGCCGATGTCGGGCAAGCGGAATGTGAAGCGGGCCATCGCTTAGTCCTTCATGATTTTTTTGAGCGCGGTGCCGATGCGGATCGGGCCGGGAAAGTATGCCCATTCGAGGCTGTGCGGATAGGGTGTGTCGAAGCCGGTGACGCGTTCGACCGGCGCTTCGAGGTGATAGAAGCAGCGTTCCTGCACCAGGGCGGACAACTCCGCGCCGAAGCCGCCGGTCCGCGTCGCTTCGTGAACGATCAGGCAGCGGCCGGTTTTCTTGACCGACGCTTCGATGGTTTCGATGTCGAGCGGGACCAGCGTGCGCAAGTCGATGACTTCGGCGTCGATGCCCATTTCGTCAACTGTAGCGCGGGTGACGTGGACCATCGTGCCATAAGCGAGGATGGTGACGTCGCTGCCTTCGCGGACGATCGCGGCCTTGCCGAGTGGTATCGTATAGTGACCCTCGGGCACTTCGCTCGCATCGAACTTCGCCCAGGGCTGGACGGGGCGATCATAATGGCCGTCGAACGGGCCATTATATATGCGCTTCGGTTCGAAAAAGATCGTCGGGTCGTTATCGGCAATGCTCGCCAGCAGAAGCCCCTTGGCGTCATAGGGCGTCGATGGGATGACCGTTTTCAGGCCCGAGACGTGGGTGAAAATGCCTTCGGGCGACTGACTGTGCGTCTGTCCGCCGAAAATCCCGCCACCGAACGGCGAGCGCACCGTGATCGGCATCGGGAACTCGCCCGCGGAGCGATAGCGGAGCCGCGCTGCTTCGCTAACCAGCTGGTCGAGCGCGGGATAGATGTAATCAGCAAACTGGATCTCGGGAACCGGACGCATCCCGTAGGCTGCCATGCCGACAGCGACCCCGATGATGCCGCATTCGGTAATCGGCGTATCGAACACGCGGGTCTTGCCGTGCTTGGCCTGCAATCCCGCGGTTGCGCGAAAGACACCCCCGAAAAAGCCAACGTCCTCGCCCAGTACAAGGACATTGGGATCGGCGGCCATCGCGACGTCCATGGCGCTGTTGATGGCTTCGATCATGTTCATGCGGGGCACGGCGTTAAATCCCCGCGTCCGCGCGTTCGGTGCGCATCTGGTCGCGCTGTTCGACGAGGTGCCACGGCATTTCCTCGAAGATGTCCTCGAACATCGTGTCAAACGGCTGGTGGAGGCCGTGACCAAGGACGCCATTTTTCTCGGCCTCTTTCGCTGACGCCTTGACCAGTTCGGCAAGCTCGACGTCCTGCGCGGCGTGGCGCTCCTCGTCCCATTCGCCGAGCCCGATGAGGTGCATTTTCAGGCGTGCGATGGGGTCGCCCAAGGGCCACGCGGCGCCTTCGTTTGCGCTGCGGTACTGGCCCGGATCGTCCGAGGTCGAATGGCCTTCGGCGCGGAAGGTGAAATGCTCGATCAGCGTCGGGCCTTTGTTGGTCCGTGCGCGTTCGGCGGCCCAGGCGGTGGCAGCATAGACCGCAAGCGGATCATTGCCGTCGATGCGCAGCCCCGCCATCCCATAACCAACGGCGCGGGCGGCAAAAGTCGTTTCGTCGCCGCCGGCGAACCCGGCAAAGCTGCTGATTGCCCATTGATTGTTGACGACATTGAGGATGACCGGCGCGCGGTAGACGGTCGCGAACATGCAGGCCGAATGGAAATCGCCCTCAGCCGTCGACCCTTCGCCACACCATGTCGCCGCGATGCGGGTGTCGCCCTTTGCCGCAGAGGCCATCGCCCAGCCGACGGCCTGCGGATATTGCGTCGCGAGATTGCCGCTAATCGAAAAAAATGCGCCTTCGCGGGTCGAATACATGATCGGCAGTTGCCGCCCCTTTAGCCGGTCGGCCTTGTTCGAATAAATCTGGTTCATCATGTCGACGAGCGACCAGCCGCGCGCGATCAGGATGCCCTGCTGGCGATAGGACGGGAAGCACATGTCGTCGCGTTGCAGCGCAAACGTCGCCGCTACCGCGACGGCTTCCTCGCCGGTCGACTTCATGTAGAAACTGGTTTTGCCCTGTCGTTGTGCACGAAACATCCGCTCGTCAAAAGCGCGAGTGAGCGCCATCGCCCGCAGCATTTTGCGCAGCGTGTCGGCGTCAAGCCGAGGGTTCCAAGCGCCGACCGCCTGCCCCTCGTCGTCGAGCACACGGACCAGACCGTAAACCATATCGCGCATCGTGCTGGCGTCCGCCGCGCTGTCGGGGCGCGGGGTAACGCCGGCCGCGAGCACTTCAATATTCGAGAAATCGGCCGTATCGCCGGGGCGGTATTGCGGTTCGGGAATATGGAGCGACAGCGGCGGCAGATTGGCGCCCGAAGCGCTGGAACTCGGCGAATCGATTGGCATGGCGTCTCCTGTGGCGTCCATGCCCGCGTTGTAATAATATTTCAAACATAGACCGCGCCGCCGCGGTGCGATACAGGTGGCCCATGGCCGATTATTCACCCCCCCGCGCTGCCCAGCAGTTCACGCCCTATCGCTGGGACGACCCGTTCCTTCTCGACGCGCAACTGACCGATGAAGAGCGGATGATCCGTGATGCCGCGGAAGCCTATGCGCAGGACAAACTGCAGCCGCGGATCCTCATGGCGAATCGCGAAGGTAAGTTCGACCGCGAGATCATGAATGAACTCGGCGCGCTCGGGTTCCTCGGCGCGACAATCAAGGGCTATGGCTGCGCAGGCATTTCCTATGTCGCTTACGGGTTGATGACACGCGCCATCGAGCGCGTTGATTCAGGCTATCGCTCGGCATCGTCGGTGCAATCGGGCCTCGCGATGGAAGCCATCTATGCCTACGGCACCGAGGAACAGCGCGAACGGTTTTTGCCAGGCATGGCAAAAGGCGACATATTGGGCTGCTTCGGGCTGACCGAACCCGATGCGGGGTCCGATCCGGCAGGCATGAAAACACGCGCGATTGCCGCGGACGGCGGATACCGGCTGTCAGGCAGCAAAATGTGGATCACCAATTCGCCGATCGCTGATCTTGCCATCGTCTGGGGCAAGCTCGACGGCCAGATCCGTGGGTTCATTGTCGAGCGCGGGATGGAGGGATTTTCGACGCCGGAGATACACGGTAAACTTTCGCTGCGCGCGTCGATCACTGGCGAAATCGTGTGCGATGACGTGTTCATCCCCGAAGAAAACCTGCTGCCCGGTGGACGCGGTCTGGGCGGCCCCTTCGGCTGCCTCAATAAAGCGCGCTATGGCATCGCCTGGGGCACGATGGGCGCGGCCGAAGACTGTTTTGCGCGGGCACGGAGCTACACGCTCGAGCGACATCAGTTCGGCCGTCCGCTGGCGGCGAACCAGATCGTTCAGTTGAAACTCGCCGACATGGAAACCGAAATCGCGTTGGGCCTGCAAGCCGCGCTTGCGGTGGGGCGCAATATCGATGCCGGGACATGGTCGCCCGAACAGATCAGCCTGATCAAGCGCAACAACTGCGGCAAGGCGCTGAACATCGCGCGGATGGCGCGCGACATGCACGGCGGCAACGGGATTGCGGATGAATATCATGTCATCCGTCACATGATCAATCTCGAGACCGTGAACACATACGAGGGAACGCATGACATTCATGCGCTGATACTCGGGCGTGCGATTACGGGGATACAGGCGTTTTCGGCCGTTCACGCAGCCTAGATTGCCGCAACGCAGCAATTGCGCTAACGGCGGACCATGCTCAATTTGTCCAGCATCACGGTGCGCCTTGGCGGGCGGACAATTCTCGACCGCGCGACCGCTGCGTTGCCGCCGCGCAGTCGTGTCGGACTGATCGGGCGTAACGGTGCCGGCAAGACGACACTGATGAAAGTCATCGCGCAGCTGTCCGAAGCCGATGGCGGCACGGTCGAAATGCCCAAGGCGACGCGGATCGGATATATCGCGCAGGAAGCACCGTCGGGCCAGACGACGCCGTTCGAGGAAGTGCTGAAGGCGGACGTTGAACGCGCTGCGTTGCTCGATGAAGAAGCGCACACGGACGATCACCACCGGATCGGCGAAATCCACGAGCGGCTGATTGCAATCGATGCGCATGCCGCGCCCGCCCGCGCGTCTCGGATTTTGGTTGGGCTGGGTTTTGACGAGGACATGCAGCATCGCCCGCTCGACAGCTATTCGGGCGGGTGGAAAATGCGGGTGGCGCTGGCGGCGCTATTATTTAGCGAGCCCGATCTGCTGCTGCTCGACGAACCGTCGAACCATCTCGATCTCGAAGCGACGATGTGGCTTGAGTCGTTCCTTAAAAGCTATCGCGCGACGATGGTGCTGATCAGCCACGAGCGCGATCTGCTGAACAATGTCGTCGATCATATCCTGCACTTGGAAGGCGGCAAGACGACGCTCTATCCTGGCGGTTACGACGCGTTCGAGCGGCAGCGGGCCGAACGGCTGGCGCAACTCGCGTCGGCGCAGGCCGCACAAGATTCGCAACGCGCGAAGTTGCAGGAATATGTCGCGCGCAATTCGGCGCGGGCTTCGACCGCGAAACAGGCGCAATCGCGCGCGAAAATGCTCGCCAAGATGCAGCCGATTGCGTCGATTTCCGAAGACCCCAGCCTGACGTTCGATTTCCCAAGCCCCGATGCGTTGAAACCGCCACTCGTCACGCTCGATATGGCGGCAGTCGGCTATTCGGCGACACCGGTTCTGCAGCGTTTGAACTTTCGGCTTGACCCCGATGACCGCGTCGCACTGCTCGGTCGCAACGGCAACGGCAAGACGACGTTGGCGCGGCTGCTCGCGGCGCAATTGCCCGCAATGGAAGGGGCGATTGCAGTCTCGGGCAAGATGCGTGTCGGCTATTTCACGCAATATCAGGTCGAGGAGCTCGACCGCGACGATACCCCGCTCGAACATATGACGCGGATGATGAAAGGCATGTCGCCGGGGGCGGTCCGCGCGCAGCTGGGGCGTTTCGGCTTTTCGGGCAACAAGGCGATCACGCAAGTTGGCAAGCTGTCGGGTGGCGAGCGAGCGCGGCTGGCGCTGGCGCTGATCACCCGCGACGCGCCGCACATGCTGATCCTCGACGAACCGACGAACCATCTAGACGTCGATGCGCGCGAGGCGCTGGTGCAGGCGCTCAATGCCTATGACGGCGCGGTCGTGATCGTCAGCCACGACCGTCACATGATCGAACTGACGGCCGACCGGCTCGTGCTGGTCGACGAAGGCACCGCGCAGGAGTTCGCGGGCACGCTCGACGATTATACTGACCTGATCTTGAAAGGCGCGACGAAAAGCAGCGCCCCGAAACGCGACAAGAAGGAAGAGCGCAAACTGGCAGCCGCAGCGCGCGAAAAGGAAGCCGCTGCACGCAAGGCGGTCGCAACGGCTGAGGCTGAACTGGCGCGGCTCGGCGAGCGGCGCAGCGCGGTCGAGCGCGCGATGTTCGATCCGACATCAGCAACCGGCAGCGATGCGAAATTAACGATGAGCGACCTGATGAAATTGCGTGCCGAACTGAGCGCGACGATCGACAAGCTCGAAGCCGAATGGCTCGCTGCCGGCGCGGTGGTCGAACAGGGTCTTGCCGCCTGATTGACATAAAGCTGCGTTAGTCTTGCCGCGACAAGCGGGAGGGCGGCATGAAGCTCAAGACGTTCAGCATCGCGACGTTCAACTTGTATAATCTGAACAAGCCGGGACTGCCCGTCTATTCGGATACTGACGGCTGGACACCCGACGAATATAAGCTGAAAATCGCATGGACGGCGCGCCAGCTGAAATTGATGAATGCCGATGTCGTCGGCTTTCAGGAAATGTGGCACGGCGATGTGATCGTCGATGCGCTTGCTTCGGCGGGCATGACTGCGGATTACGATCTGCTGTCGCCACCCTTTGCCGACGGGACGAAGATCGTCTGTGCGGCGATCATTCGCAAAGGGCTGCTGATCGGTACGCCGCGCTGGATCGAGGATTTCCCACCCGAATTTGTCCTGCACTCGAGCGGCGACGATCCGCAGACGCCGGAGATCGCGGTCACGATCGAGGGCTTTTCGCGCCCCGTGCTGCATTTCACCGCAAAGCCGCGCGACAACGAAGCCGATGTCAATTTCTACGTCTGCCACTTCAAATCGAAAGGGCCGACGAAGGTTTTCAAGGAAGCGTGGTTCAAAGCCGACAAGACATTCTATGCCAAGCATCAGACCGGTCTCGGCGCTGCCCTTTCGACCATTCGCCGAACGGCCGAAGCCGCGGCGCTGCGTTTCATTCTGAGCGAACAGATGAAAGGGAATGATGCGCCCGTAATCGTTCTCGGCGATCTGAACGACGGGCAGCACAGCAACACTGCAAACGTCCTGACCGAGCAGCCCAAGTACCTGGTCGGCGATTCAGTCGGTGGCGGTGACACGGCGCTCTACACCGCGCAAACGCTGCAGGAATACCGCGACACGCGCGACGTCTATTACACCTACGTTTTTCAGGACATGCGTGAATCGCTTGACCACATCATGGTCAGCCAGGAATTCTATGACAACAGCAAGAAGCGCCTCTGGCTGTTCGACGGCATGGTCGTAAACAACGACCATCTGAACTTTGACGATCACAAGGTCAGCGGCACCAACGACCATGGAATCATCCGCGCGACGTTCAAATATAAGCCGATCAAGGCCGTCTAGCGCTGCGTCAAGCGTTTGCCCCAGTCGATAAAACGCTTTTCGAAGTAATAGGTCGAAAGGTGCGCGAGCAGAAATGTCGCCCCGAAAAGCAACGGTCGCTTCAGATATTTTTCGACATCGTCTCCGCTCCCTAGCCATGTCGCGGCGAGCAGCGCGTGGAACACGTAAAGTGCATATGAGGTCGCAGCGATATAAATCGCGGCACGTGTCGTCAGCAGCTTATCGATCAGCACCGGCGCACCCGCCAGTGTCGAGCCAACCATAAGAGCAACGGCGTAGGGCCGGAAATATGCCAAAGGCGTATCAGCAAAATAGCAGGCCGCAACCGCGCACAGTGCCGCGAGCCAGGTATTGGTTGCGCCGAGCAGGGCTTTCGTCCGCGCGCCGAACCAGCCGGACCAGATCAAGGCAATCAGGGCCCCCGCAAGGATTTCGTCGATACGAAACCAGGTCACAATGCTGAAATGCGTGCCGGAGGCGATTCGCACTGCTGTTACGGCGAGGCTGGCGACCGGGAGCGCATAAAGCGCCCTGCGACCGAAAAGGGCAACCGCCAGGGCCACGGCGCCGTAGAATTGGACTTCGACATTCAGGCTCCACAAATGCGCGCCGGCGTCAAACAACTGTATCGGGGGAAGGTTGGCATAAAACAAAAGATTTGCGACGAGCTTTGCCAGACTGGCGTCCCCGCCATCGATGGCAAACGCGGCCATCACCCCGACCCACGCAAGCGGCAAAATCCGAAATGCCCGGCGGATGATAAACGCCTGCGGGTCCGGGCGTTCGACTAAAAACCGTGTGATCAGAAAGCCAGACAACGTGAAGAATACGGCCATGCCGAACAGTCCCGCCGTTTCGTTGGCACCGGCGATGAAGATATTGAGCGGCACCAGATGTCCCGCAAGTACCGCAACGATGCTGACAGCTCGCCAGCCGTCGAGCACGACGAGGCGTTCGCTGCTCCCCTTAGCCGCGCCTTCGCTCACCCGAAGGTGTTGCACTGCGCCGGATCGCCCGATTGCAACCCGCGCGTTAGCCATTGCTGGCGTTGCGCTGCGCTGCCGTGCGTGAAGCTTTCGGGGACGGGGCGCTGGCCACCGGCGCGTTGCAGCGTATCGTCGCCGATGGCTTGCGCGGCCGCGAGCCCTTCCTCGACATCGCCCGCCTCGAGCAGGTTCTTGTCATTCGCGGCCCAGACGCCCGCGTAGCAATCGGCTTGCAATTCCATCGAGACCTGGAGAGCGTTGCCCTGTGTGCGGCTTGCGCGTTGTTGGGCGCGGTTCACTTGATCCGCGGTGCCATCGATGGTCTGGATATGGTGGCCGACTTCATGCGCGATGATATAAGCGATCGGGAAATCGCCGGGCGCGTTGAAGCGCGTTTTCATTTCGTCGAAAAACTGCGTGTCGATGTAGATTTTGCGGTCGGCCGGGCAGTAGAACGGCCCCATTGCCGCTTGTGCGGCACCGCAGCCGGACTGGCCGTTTCGGCTGTAGAAAACAAGTGTCGTCGGCGTGTAGCGCTGCCCCGACGCCGCAAAGATTTCGGTCCAGCGGCGCTCGGTCGAGCCCAGCACTTTCAGCGAAACACGCTGGATTTCGGTCAGTTCGCCGGTGGCAGCCTGTTGGTGCGGTGCGCTCGTCGATCCGCCGCCCGAGAACAGCGAACCGATGCTGCCGAAGCCGCCAAACAGCAGAATAGCGATTCCGAGCACGGCAACGCCGCCGCAGCCAAAGCGGCTGAACACGAACGGCACGATCATGCCGAGTATCCCCAGCCCGCCCCCGCCGCCAAAACCCGCGCTCGACGAGCCCGGCGACTGGATTTCGAAATTACCGCTTTCCCGTTCGTCGTCGAGACGCATTGTCGGCTCCTATATTTGATGCCTTCATGGAAGAAACTGGCGGCTTCGACAAGACTGTGTAAACCTCGTTGCTGGACGTCATTGGCCGACGTTCATACCGGCTTGGCGAACCGCCGCGCTGGCAATTCGCGATTTTATCAGGATTGTTCATGTTCAAGGTGCTTTCCACCGGATTTTCGATTGCCGCTGCTTTTCTAGCAACGTCCGCATTGGCGGGGCCCTGGCGTTTGCCGGCCGGTGTGGCGCCGCGGAACTATGACATTACCGTGCAGCCTGATTCGCAGCGGCTCACATTTACGGGCACCCAGAGCATTGCGATCCAAGTGGCCAAGCCGACGCGGACGATCACGCTCAATGCCGCTGACCTCATGATTGCCGATGTAAAGAGCAATGGTTCGATTCCGGGAACGGTCGCGCTTGCAAAGGTGCCGGGCCGTGATTTGCCGATCGTCAACTCCGTGCAGAATGCGTATTTCCGGACCCTGTATGCGCCGCAGCATTTTGAAGAGCTGCGCAGCAATCTCGCGACGCTCGGTGTCGATTATCAAATGCGCGGCGGCGATTGAGAATGTTCCTGAAAGGCAAGACCGCTCTTGTTACCGGTTCAACGTCGGGAATCGGGCTTGCCTATGCCAAGGCGCTTGCGGCGGAAGGGGCCGATGTCGTCATCAATGGCTTCGGCGACACAACGGCTATCGAAGCGGCGCGCGTCGGACTGGAAGCGCTTTCCGGCGCACGCGCGCATTACAGTAATGCCGACCTGACCGACGTGGCCGCCATCGAGGCGATGATGAAGTCGACGACTGATATTTTCGGTGGCATCGACATCCTGATCAATAATGCCGGCGTCCAGCATGTCGCGCCGGTAGAGGCATTTCCCGTCGAGAAATGGGATCTGATCATTGCGCTCAATCTGACCGCGGCTTTCCACACGATCCGCCTCGCCCTGCCTGCGATGAAAGCGCGAAAATGGGGGCGGATTATCAATACGGCGTCGGCGCATTCGCTCGTCGCGAGTCCCAACAAGTCGGCTTATGTCACGGCCAAACACGGCCTCGTCGGCCTGACCAAGACCGTGGCGCTCGAAACCGCCACATTTGGCGTGACGGCAAACTGCATTTCGCCTGGCTATGTCTGGACGCCACTTGTGGAAAACCAGATTCCCGACACGATGAAAGCGCGCGGCCTGACGCGCGAGCAAGTGATGAACGACGTCCTGCTTGCCGCGCAGCCGACCAAACAGTTCGTCACGCCCGAACAGGTTGCGGCGATGGCGCTGTTTTTGTGCGGCGATGCGGCGGCACAGATCACCGGAGCCAATCTCTCCGTCGATGGCGGCTGGACGGCGGCTTAGGCGCGCACGACGCAACGCGTCAGGGCCGCTTCGAGGTCGCCCAGTAAATATGGCTTGGTCAAGACGATCGCTGCAGGATGTTCGCGCGTGGCGCCCCGCCCGTCATAACCCGTCGTAATCAGGCAGGGGATACCACGTTTGGTCAGCTCGGTCGCAACGACCAGACCATCTTCGCCATTCAAATTAACGTCGACCACCGCGACATCGAAAGCAATCGACGCAATGGCAGCCTGTGCGTCGGCTACGGTTGCAACGGTTGCCGCAACCACGCAACCGACGACGTCGAGCAAATCCTCCGTGAGCATCGCAACAATGGGTTCGTCCTCGACAAGAAGGACGCGGAGACCGGTAAGGCTGTTCATATATCCCCTTGTGTCGTGCAGACGGGATCAGCGCAATTGTAAACACCCGCCGGATTGCTCCAGCGGGTGTTCTTCCTCCCCAGGAAGGTAGTCCGATCGGGCAAAGCCCGATCGTTCGTCGATCCGCTGCGCGGCCGGCCGGGCTGGCCGCGAGTCCGGATTAGCGTCGCTAATCCGAGCCGCGGCTCAGCCGAACTGGTTCATCGTATTGTGCGCGCCACCGGCTTTCAGTGCTGCTTCGCCCGCGAAGTATTCCTTGTGGTCGTCTCCGATATCCGATCCCGACATATTTTGGTGCTTAACGCAGGCGATCCCTTGCCGCAGTTCCTGACGCTGCACGCCCGCGACATAGCCGAGCATCCCGGCTTCGCCGAAATACTCGCGCGCCAGATTGTCGGTCGACAACGCCGCGGTGTGGTACGTCGGCAGCGTGATCAGGTGATGGAAAATCCCCGCACGCTTGGCCCCGTCGGCCTGGAACGTGCGGATGCGCTTGTCGGCGGCAATGCCGAGTTCGGTCTTGTCATATTCGACACCCATCAGCGTAGCGCGGTCATAGGCCGAAACGTCGAGCCCTTCCTTGACCATCGCATCATAGACTTGCTGGCGGAAATTCAATGTCCAGTTGAAACTCGGCGAATTGTTATAGACGAGCTTGGCATTGGGAACGACCGCGCGGATGCGGTCCATCATCCCGGCAATCTGTTCGACATGCGGCTTTTCGGTTTCGATCCAAAGCAGATCGGCGCCGTTTTGCAGCGACGTGATGCTGTCGAGGACGCAGCGATCTTCACCGGTGCCGGGGCGGAACTGAAAAAGATTCGACGGCAGCCGCTTGGGCCGCACCATCTTACCGTCACGATTGATGATGACATCACCGTTGCGCGCTGTCGCCGCGTCGATCTCTTCGCAGTCGAGAAAGCTGTTGTATTGATCGCCAAGATCACCCGGTTCGTTGCTGACGGCAATCTGTTTGGTCAGGCCCGCGCCGAGCGAGTCTGTGCGCGTTACGATGATGCCGTCTTCGACGCCGAGTTCGAGAAATGCGTAGCGGCAAGCGCGGATCTTCGCGAGAAAGTCCTCGTGGGGCACCGTGACTTTGCCATCCTGATGCCCACACTGCTTTTCGTCGCTCACCTGATTTTCGATCTGGAGCGCGCAGGCACCGGCTTCGATCATTTTCTTGGCGAGCAGATAGGTTGCTTCGGCATTGCCGAACCCGGCGTCGATGTCTGCAATGATCGGCACGACATGCGTCTGGAAATTGTCGATCCTGTCCTGAATGGCAGCGCGGTCGCTGTCTGTCGCGGCAGCATCAAGATCGCGGAAGAGCAGGTTGAGTTCGCGCGAGTCGGCCTGACGGAGGAAAGTGTAAAGCTCCTCGATCAGCGCCGGAACGCTGGTTTTCTCGTGCATCGACTGATCGGGGAGTGGCCCGAATTCGCTGCGCAGCGCAGCAACCATCCAGCCCGAGAGATAGAGGTATTTGCGGCTGGTCGTGCCGAAATGCTTCTTGATCGCGATCATCTTCTGTTGCGCGATGAAGCCGTGCCAGCAGCCAAGCGACTGGGTGTATTGCGAAGCGTCGGCATCATAAGTCGCCATGTCGTCGCGCATGATCTTGGCCGTGTATCGCGCGATGTCGAGCCCGGTCAGGAAGCGGTTCTGAAGCCGCATTCGGGCGACAGCTTCGGCGCTGATGCCATCCCAAGTGCCGCTTTTGGCCTCGATAAGCGCTGTGGTCTCGGTGATGTGCTGGGTGTAGGTCATGGGGAAGCCTTGAGTGGTGACGAAAATTACAGCTAATTTGGCCATCTTCAAGCCGATGTGCTATCGTAACTGGTCGTTTTTGTTGTGATTAAGTCTCGACAAGTCAGTTAAGTTTTGTCACTTTGTCATTATTATGACAAACAAGATTTTCGCAGGGCATGCCGTGCGCCGCATTCGCCGGGCGTCGGGGCTGACGCAGGCGGTAATGGCGCAGGCCCTTGACGTGTCGCCGTCGTATCTCAACCTCATCGAGCGCAACCAGCGCCCGCTGACCGCGCCGATCATGCTGCGGTTAGCGGAGCGCTATGATTTCGATGCGCGCACGCTGACCGGCGCGGCACCCGGCGGCGGCGTGGAGGCGTTGCGCCAGCGGCTCGCCGATCCCGCTTTTGCCGATCTCAATCTCGACAAGGCGGCGATCGAAGAGTTGATCGCCTTTGCGCCCGACGCCGCCGAGGCCTTTGCACGTGCGTTCGACAGCAAGGCCGAAGGCGGGGCCCGCGCGCGCGATCCGATTGCGCCTGTCCGGCGAGAGATCGAACGCTGGCGCAATCATTTCGGCGATCTGGATGCGGCGGCCGAAACGCTCGCAGACGAATTGCGGATGGGTTCGGGCGATTTATACGGTGCGATTGCCGAGAGGCTGCGTGTCACGCACCAATTGTCGATCCGCATCCTGCCAGTCGATGTGATGCCGGTCGCGCTGCGCCGACTTGATCTTCATGCGCGGCAATTGCAATTGTCCGAGCTGCTCGACCCCGCGAGCCGGACTTTTGCCGCGGCGTTTCAGCTTGGTCAGATCGAAGCAATCGGTGAAATCGATTCGCTGGTCAAAGGGGGAAGCTTCACCGAGCGCGCTTCGGAGCGGCTATATCGCCGCCATCTGAACAGCTATTTCGCGGCCGCGCTGATGATGCCCTATAGGCGGTTTGTGCGGGCGTGTGAAGCGACGGGCTATGATGTCGAGCTGCTGCAGCGACGCTTTGGTGCGGGGTTCGAGCAGGTCGCGCACCGGCTGACGACCTTGCAGCGCGTCGGCGCTCGCGGCTTGCCGTTTTTCATGATCCGCATCGATCGCGCGGGGCAATCGTCGAAGCGCTATGCGGGCGCCAGCGCATCGCCGCTGGTCGAGGCCGAGGGACGCTGTCCGCTGTGGGCATTGCACAGCGCATTTGACCGCCCGGGCAGACTAGTACGGCAACTCGTCGAACTCGACGATGGCAGGCGCTGGTTCATGCTGGCGCGCACTGTATCGCCACAAGGCGGGCGCATTGGACAAGTGCGCGCGCAATTCTCGGTTGGAATAGGGGTCGCAGCAAATCTCGCGTCACCGCTGGCGGCGGCTCGCGGGTTCGATCTCGACCGTGGGCAGGCCACACCCGTTGGACTCGGTTGCCACGCTTGCACAAGACCCGACTGCCCCCAAAGGGCCGCACCCCCCGCCTCACGTCCGCTGATCTTCAACGAGTGCGAGCGGGGGGTGAGTCCGTTCGTCTTTGCTGGCGACTAAGCGCCGAGTTTTAAGCGCCTAAACTTAAACGATGGCCGCCTTGCGACGCTGCATGCGCATCGCACCGCCGACGATGCCGAACCCGACAATCATCATGCCCCACGTTGCCGTTTCGGGGACTGGTGCGAGCTGGCCACGAATTTCGCCGCCAGGGAAAGCAGTGGTGTGCACGTTATAATAGGCCTTACCGCCGACAAGTCCCGTCAGGAACGCTGACCGCGCCGAAGCGCCCGTGCCGCCATTGTTTGAAACGAAACCAGCTGTGTAAGTAGAAGCCAGCGTCAGATCATACATCCGCGTCAGTGATCCCGTTGGCACGGCAGGCGGCCCAAAATTGATCGCAACGCGGACATCTGAGCCCTGCGCCGCGCAGCAATGGATGTGCGCTCCAACTGCAGGGCCTGTCAGCCCGGCCCAGTTCAGGAATATGTTGACGGTGTTCTGGTCCGCCGAAAGCACCAGCTTGCCGGTGCCCGTTGCAGTGCTTGCGTTCGGCACGGTTTCTTTCGCACCCGACAAGATCGTGTAAAAAGTTGCAGCTTGGGCCGGCATTGCGACCGAGGCAATTGCGGCGGCGATTGGCAGAATGAATTTCATGGCGACGCCTTCTATCTACAGGCCTGCAGTTCCCATGGGAACAATCAGGCGACTCACCACCATAGGTAAGAATTTGATAACTATCCCACGTCGGCTAGCCCTTCAAGTCGGCCTCACGCTCTTTCAGTGCCAAAACGACACGCTTCACGTCCTGGCTTTGCCCGCGCGGCATGATCAGGACGCTGTCACCACTGGCCACAACTATCAGATCGGAAACGCCGACGGCCGCGATGCGGACGCCATCGCTGCTGAGCAGGCAATTCGTCGTATCGAGAGCAATGATATCGCCTGAATGCGCGTCGCCATGTTCATCGGCGTTGAGCGCATGGAGCGCGTCCCACGAACCGATGTCGGACCAGCCCATGCTGACCGGCACCACGGCAACGCGTTCGGCCTTTTCCATGACGGCGTAATCGATCGAGTCCGACGGGCTGGCGGCAAAAGCGTCATAATCAGGGAGGATGCGCTGACCGTCGCGCATCGCACTTTCCATGGCAGCGCGCGCGGCGTCGAGCATGGCCGGCGCAAATTCAGCCAGCGCGCGCAGATAGGCGTCGGCGCGGAACAGGAAAATACCACCATTCCAGACATAGCCGCCCTGCGTCAGCATCGCTTGCGCTGTGGCGGCATCGGGCTTCTCGACGAAGCGGTCGACGCGGTGCGTGCCGGGGGAGACTTCCTCGCCGGTCTGGATATAGCCATAGCCGGTTTCGGGCGCGTCGGGCGTGATCCCGAACGTCGCCAGCCAGCCGCGCTCGACCAGTGGCAGCGCGGCATCGATGGCAGTCATGAAAGCCGGCACGTCGGCAATAACATGATCGCTGGGCATGACGAGCAGCGGATCGGCAGGGTTTGCCGCAAGCGCCGCAAGCGCGATCGCAGGCGCGGTGTTGCGGGCAAGCGGCTCGAGAATCAGCGTGACTGCGCGTCCTTTAAGCTGACTCTCGATCAGATCGGCGTGCCGTGCATTGGCAACGATCAAAGGATCGGCAAAGCGTGCAGGATCTGCGGCCCGATCGACCGTTAATTGAAACATCGTCTGGTCTGCGGTGAGCGAAAGAAACTGCTTGGGCTGTTCTTCGCGCGACATCGGCCACAGGCGCGTGCCTGATCCACCTGACAAAATAACGGGGATAATGCGTGTTTTTTCGGCCATAGCCCCTGCCCATAACAATAATGAAGCCGATTTTCAGGAAATTTTTGTCAATTTGTCCGACAGAGGGATGGAGTGTCGGGATTTTTGACGCTTTGCCGTGCGGGACAACACGAAGCGGAGTCATGTTCAGGGTCTTCAAACATTATGTGCCCAATGCCGTGCTGCTGCTGGCGCTGTTCGACTTCGTGCTGTTGCTGGGCGCGGCCGAACTCGCCTGGGTGATCCGGGCGCGGCAAATCGGTATGTTCGTCGATCCCGCCGCCACGCGTTTCGTGCCGTTGCTGAGCTTTGCCCTTTCGCTCCAGTGTGCGATGATTGCGGTCGGCGTTTATGGCGTGGATTCGGTGCAGTCGCTGCGCTTTGCGGCCGCCCGTCTGCTGGTTGCAATCTGTCTTGGCGTGATATTCCTGTCGATGGTGTATTTTGCGATACCCGGCGCGACGCTGTGGCGGTCGAACTCGCTCTACGCGATGGGAATTGCCTATGTGCTGCTGGTCGGCATCCGCGCGCTGCTCGGAAAGGCATTGGGCAGCGAGACATTCAAGCGGCGTATCCTTGTGCTCGGTGCTGGCAAGCGCGCCGACCGGTTGCGTCGGCTGGGCGATTCGAAAGGTGCCGGTTTCACCGTCGTCGGCTATGTCGATATGGGCGATGTGCCAAGCGTTATCCCGACCGCGATCCTGCGCGAGCATATCGAAAATCTGTCCAAACATGTGACACGGCTGAACGCCAATGAAGTCGTGCTGGCACTTGAGGAAAGGCGCAATGCGATCCCGTTGAACGATCTCTTGCGCGTCCGCACGGCAGGCGTGCATGTCAACGAGATCACGACATTTCTCGAACGCGAAACGGGCCGCGTCGATCTCCGCAGCACCAATCCATCGTGGCTGATATTCTCCGACGGATTTTCGAGCGGGCGGCGGTTGTCGTCGGTTGCCAAGCGGATGTTCGACATTGGCGCCAGCGGGTTGTTGCTGGTGCTCACTGTGCCACTGGTGCTGCTGACGGCGATCTGTGTGAAACTGGAATCAAAAGGGCCGGCATTTTATCGCCAAACGCGCATTGGTCTGTTCGGGCAGGAATTCGACATACTGAAATTGCGGTCGATGCAGATCGATGCCGAAGCGGCGGGCAATGCAGTGTGGGCGGAAAAGGACGATCCGCGGATGACGCGTGTCGGGCGCATCATCCGCAGATTGCGTATCGACGAACTGCCGCAGGTCTGGACAGTGCTGAAAGGCGAAATGAGCTTTGTCGGCCCAAGGCCCGAGCGACCGATATTCGTTGCCGAACTGGCGCAGCAGATGCCCTATTATGCCGAGCGGCATATGGTGAAGCCCGGGATCACCGGCTGGGCACAGATCAACTATCCCTATGGCGCAAGCATGGACGACGCGCGGCACAAGCTCGAATACGACCTGTATTACGCCAAGAATTACACGCCGTTTCTCGATGTCGTGATCCTGCTGCAGACGATCCGTGTCGTCCTGTTTCCGGAAGGCGCGCGATGATCGGGTTGATCGCCTATCTCGGCCATGCGCTGGCCGCGCTGCTGTTCGGCATATTGGCCGTGACCGAAATGCGCGCCGGACGACACGACCGCGCGCGCTACATCCTTGCCGCCGCCTGTGCCGCAACGTCGCTTTGGGCTGTTACGAGTGCTGCATGGGGACCGGCCGATCTCATGACGGGCCACGCCGAAACGCTGCGCAATGTGGCGTGGCTCGGTTTCATGTATGCGCTGTTGCGTCGGGCCGAGGGCACGCGACGGATGCTTTCGTTGCGCGCAGTGTATGCGGCATTGCTGCTTGCGGCGGCGGTGCAGACCGGCATCGGCGTGTCGGTCTATTATGGCAGCGGCGACGCCGGATTGTCTGTGCTTTTGATGCAGGCGACATTTGTCATGCGGATGATGTTTGCCATCGGCGCGCTGCTGCTGGTCCATAATCTTTACGTTGCCGCCGCATCGGGCGCGCGGGCGGGCATCGGCCTGCCGATGGCGGCACTCGCCGTGTTTTTTGCCTATGATCTCAATCTCTACACACTGTCGTATCTGGCAAGTGATCCGATGGCATGGCTAGTCGCGGCGCGGGGCATTGTTATTGCTGCCTTGGCGCCGGTATTTGCCCTGGCATTGCGCCGCAATCAGGGTTGGTCGATCCGCTTGTCGCGCACCGTGGCATTCCGGTCACTGTCGCTGGGGATCGTCACTGGCTATCTCGTACTTGCGTTTGTCCTGTCAGCGCTGCTCGATGGAATCGGCGCATCGGGCGCAGCAATCGTTCAGGTCGGCTCGCTGGTCATGGCCGCCACTGCCGCAATCATCATCCTGCCGAGTCCGGCAATGCGCGCGCGCCTTCGCGTGCTGCTGTCCAAACATATGTTTGCGCATCGCTATGACTACCGCGCCGAATGGCTGCGCTTTACCGATACGCTGGGCCGTCCGGGCGATGCCCCCGCCCCGTTGGACATTCGCGTGGTCAAGGCAATTGCGGACATCACGCAAGCGCCGGCGGGCTTGTTGCTGGTTCCCGAAGACGGCGGGCTTTCGGCGCGCGCGGGGTGGAACTGGGACATGTCAGGTGTTCCCGCATTCTTGCCGGGCGAAGAGCTTGTCGCACTGCTGGCGCACGGCCGCATAATCGAGCTTGATCCGTTACGCGCCGAGACACAAGACAGCGCCGATGAAGCGCGCGCGATCCCGGCGTGGATTTTGGCCGATGCTGCCAACTGGGCGATCGTGCCGCTCATTCATTTCGACCGGCTGGCCGGAGCCGTGCTGGTTGCGCGCCCGCCGATGGCGCGGACGCTCGACTGGGAAGATTTCGACTTGCTGCGCGTCGCGGGGCGGCAAGTCGCAAGCTACCTCGCCGAAGCGCGGGGGCAGGAAGCGCTGTCCGATGCCAAGCAGTTCGACGAATTCAACCGCCGCTTCGCGTTCATCATGCACGACATCAAGAATCTGGTCAGCCAGCTGACGCTGGTCACGCGCAATGCCGAACGCCACGCCGACAAGCCCGAATTTCGCACTGACATGATTGCAACGCTGCAGTCTTCCACAATGAAGATGAACGATCTTCTGGAGCGACTGTCGCAGCATAATACGGGGCGCGCCGAAGAACCGCGTAGCGTGATCATCGGCCCGCTTATCACGCAACTGGCGGGGACAAAGCGCTTGCAGCACCCCGTGATCGTTGCGGGCAACATGGCGCTGTGTGCGCTTGCCGACCCGGTGCGGCTCGAAGGTGCGCTGGGCCATTTGCTGCAGAATGCGATCGATGCCAGCGATCCGTGCGAACCGGTAACGATCACTGTTCTGAAACAGGGTGATGAAACGGGTATCGAAATCACCGACAAAGGGCATGGCATGACATTAGACTTTATCCGCGGAAAACTGTTTCGACCCTTTGCTTCGACCAAGGACGGCGGGTTCGGGATCGGTGCCTTCGAGGCGCGCGCGATCATCACGGCAATGGGCGGGCGCATCATGGTGGATAGCGAACCCGGACAGGGAACGCGTATCATGATCTGGCTGCCGACACCTGCGCGCTGGCACGAGGCACTGGTGGCATGACCCTTCGACAAGCCCAAGGCGATCGGGAATTGGCCAAACCCAAACTTTTGATCATCGAGGATGACGAAGGGCTGCAGCGTCAGCTTCGCTGGGCCTATGATGATTATCAGGTGATCGTGGCAGGAGACCGTGCGTCGGCGATCGATGCTCTGCGCGCCGAGGAACCCGACGTCGTGACACTCGACCTCGGCCTGCCGCCCGAACCCGATGGCACGGCCGAAGGGTTTGCGACGCTCGATGCGATCCTGGCGCTGAAGCCCGACACCAAGGTGATCGTTGCATCGGGGCATGGCGCGCGTGAATCGGCGTTACGGGCAATTGCCAGCGGCGCTTATGATTTTTACGCAAAACCCGTCGATATCGATCAACTCGGGCTGATCGTGGCGCGCGCCTTTCATTTGCACGGGATCGAAGCCGAAAACCGGCGGCTGGCCAGCGCTGTTTCCGGCAATGCTGTTCTGGGTGGCATGATTACAGCCGCACCGGAGATGCTCAAAGTCGCGCGGACAATCGAGCGCGTTGCCAACGCAGACGTCTCGGTCATGCTGCTCGGCGCGAGTGGCACCGGCAAGGAATTGCTCGCGCGCGGGCTGCACGATGCGAGCGACCGCCGGAAAGGCGCGTTTGTCGCCATCAATTGCGCGGCGATCCCCGAAACCCTGCTCGAAAGCGAATTGTTCGGGCATGAAAAAGGCGCGTTTACGGGCGCTGTCAAAACGACCGAAGGAAAGATCGAGCAGGCACATGGCGGCACGCTGTTCCTCGACGAAATCGGCGACGTGCCGCTGCCGCTGCAAGTGAAACTGCTGCGGTTTTTGCAGGAGCGGGTGATCGAGCGGATCGGCGGGAGAAAAATGATTGCGGTCGACACGCGGATCGTGTGTGCAACGCATCAGGATCTGGACGCGATGATTGCCGCGCAGGCTTTTCGCGAAGACCTTTATTACCGGCTCGCGGAGATCGTCATCAAAATCCCGACGCTGGCGCAACGCCCGGGCGATGCCGGGCTGCTCGCCCGCCATTTCATGGGGCGCTATGCCAGCATGAACAAATCCGTAAAGGGCATTGCGCCCGATGCGCTGATGGCAATCGATGCGTGGGGGTGGCCCGGCAATGTCCGCGAGCTCGAAAACCGGATGAAGCGCGCTGTGATCATGGCCGATGGCAAGCTGGTCACCGCTGCCGACCTCGATCTCGACGGTGCGGCAGACGACAACGATGTCATTAACCTGAAAGCCGTGCGCGAAACAGCGGACCGGCGGGCCATCGCCCGTGCGCTTGCCCGCGCCGATGGCAATGTCTCGAACACCGCCAAGCTGCTGGGTATCAGCCGTCCGACGCTTTACGACCTGTTCAAGGCCTATGACATTTCGGCTTGAGACCGATAGGTAGAGGAATGGACGAAACGCTCCGCCGCATTGCCGACGCGCTCGAACGGCTCGCCCCGCCCGTGCCCGCGCCGCCGCCTGCCGATGCACCTGCCTATGTCTGGGACGGCGCGGTATTGCAGGTCGCGAACTTCGCCCCCCTCGCCATCGACCTGCTGACCGGGATCGAGCAGCAAAAAGCATTGCTGCTCGAAAATACCCAGCGCCATGCCGCAGGCCATGCAGCGCACGATGCGCTATTATGGGGCGCGCGCGGATCGGGGAAATCGGCCCTGATAAAAGCAGTCGTCGGCGCGGTCGGCGGCGAGCTCGCGTTGGTCGAACTGGCTGCGACCGATGTCGGCACCCTGCCGAATCTGCTTGCGGCGATTGCCGATTGGTCGCGGCCGGTGATCGTGTTCATCGATGATCTGGGCTTCGACGATGGCATTGCCTCGGCGCGTGCGCTGCGATCGGTGCTCGACGGCGGCAGCAGCGCGCGGCCTGCGCATATCCGCCTGTATGTAACGTCAAACCGCCGCCATATCGTTGCACGCGACATGGCTGAGCAAGATTCGGCGATTAACGTGCGCGATGTCGTCGATGACCGGCTGGCACTGGCGGATCGTTTTGGGCTCAGTCTGGGCTTTCATGTCTGTGATCAGGAAACATATGTGGCGATGGTTGCGCGCTATGCCACGGCCTATTCGCTGCCCTTCGATGCGCAGGACGCGATCGGTTTTGCAACCCGGCGCGGCAGCCGGTCGGGGCGCGTCGCTTGGCATTATATCGTCGAGCTTGCGGGTCGCGCAGGGCGGGACTTAAACTAGCGCTTCGACCATTTCGGCGAGCGTCAGCCAGCGTTCTTCCGCGGCGCCTTTCTCCGCGCGGGCGGCCTCGATGGCTCTGTTCAGCGCGTCGAATTTCGCGAAATTGCGCGTGTAGAGATCGGGGTCGGCAAGCAGCTTTTCGTCGCGGGCGATCGCAGCATCGATGTCTTCAATCCGCTTTGGCAGCAGCTCATAGTCGCGCTGGTCTTTGTAGGTAAGCTTTCTGGACGGCTTGGCGATCTGCGGCGGCGCAGCCTTGTCCTGAGCCTTCGGTGCAGCCTTGACCGACCGCCGCGCTTCCCAGTCGGCATAGCCCCCTGCGACGATGTCGACCTTGCCCGAGCCATCGAGGCCAAGCGTGATCGTGACAGTGCGGTCGAGGAAATCGCGGTCGTGGCTGACGATCAGGACAGTGCCGTCGTAATCGGCGATGACTTCCTGAAGCAGGTCCAACGTTTCAAGGTCGAGGTCGTTGGTCGGCTCGTCGAGCACCAGCAAGTTCGAGGCACGCGAAAATTCGCGGGCGAGAAGCAGCCGCGAGCGTTCGCCGCCCGATAATGTCCCAACCAGCGCATCGACAACGCCGGGGTCGAACAAGAATTCTTTCAGATAGCCGATGACGTGCTTCTTGAAGCCGAGCACTTCGATCCAGTCGCCGCCATCGGCAAGGACCTGACGGACGGTCTTGTCGGGCGCCATCAGGCTGCGCTGCTGGTCGATGATGACGCTGTCGAGCGTTTTGGCGAGTGTCACGGTGCCGCTATCGGGCATAAGTTCGCCGGTCAGCAGCTTGAGCAACGTCGATTTACCGACCCCATTGCTGCCGACGACGCCAATACGGTCGCCGCGCTGGATGCGGAGACTGAAATCCCTGATGATCGCTCGGTCGCCAAAAGATTTAGTAACATGCTCGGCACGGATTACCGACTTTGTGCGTACATCGTCATTGCCGAGCGAAATCTTCGCCCCGCCCAGCGGCCCCATCATGGCGGCACGGGCGGCGCGCATTTCCATGAGCTTGGCCTTGCGCCCTTCGTTTCGCGCCCGTCGCGCCGTAACGCCGCGCAGCAGCCAGTGCTCCTCGAGTTTCAGCTTGGCATCGAGCCGTTCGGCGGCGCGCGTTTCCTCGGCATAGATCGCCTCGGTCCAGGCATCGAAACCGCCGAAACCAATGTCCTTGCGCCGGATGGCCCCGCGGTCGAGCCAGAGCGTCGATTTGGTCAGCCGCGTCAGGAAGGTCCGGTCGTGGCTGATCGCAACGAATGCCCCGCGATAACGCCCGAGCCAATCCTCCAGCCAGTCGATCGCCGCAAGATCGAGATGGTTGGTCGGTTCGTCGAGGAGCAACACATCGGGATCCATCGACAGCGCGCGCGCAATCGCGGCGCGGCGACGCTCACCGCCCGATGCCGACGCGGCGTCACGCGACAAATCGATACCAATCTGGCTGGCAATGCTTTCCACATCATGGATGGCAGGCGGGTTCGCCCCCGACATCGTAAAGTCACGCAGCGTCGCGTGTCCGGTCATCGTAGGTTCCTGTTCAAGCAGGACGACCCGTGATCCGGGGACAATCGTCCGCCGTCCTTCGTCGCAGTCGACGTGGCCAGCAAGCAAGCGCAGCAGCGTGGTTTTGCCTGCGCCGTTGCGCCCGATCAGCGCCAGCCGGTCGCGCGGAGCCACGAAAATGTCGAGATGGCGGAACAGCCAGCCGCTGCCCTGAATAAGTCCGAGGTCTTCAAAACTGAGAACAGGTGCTGCCATTGTTGCGCCTTTAGGAGCCAACGCGCTCGGATTCTAGGGCGAGGCGATGCAGAAATGGCCTCTTATTTACCAAATTGTCGCAAAAATGCCGCGAGATGACGGCCGATGACTTGACGCGGCGACAAAGGCGGAACATCCCCGCGCACAGCGCACAATCGGCGCGTCGAACTTAAAGGGAGGACATTCATGGCCGACGTCAAGAAACCCAACGCACTGCAACAACCACTCACGCCATCACCCGAACTCGCAGCCGTTATCGGCGCGGGTACGGTAACGCGCGGCGACATGGTCAGCAAGATTTGGGTTTATATCAAGAAGCACGACCTTCAGAATCCGGCAAACAAGCGCGAGATCATTGCCGACGAAAAGCTGAAGGCCGTATTCGGCGTCGACAAGTGCACGATGTTCGAAATGAACAAGTATCTGTCGAAGCACCTCAAATAGCACGCTCTCGGACGGGCGTGCTTATATTTTGTTGAGCGCGTCCGTCAGAGCCTGAGCCTGAGCGGCATTGACCGGCACATCGCTCTCGTCGCTCGTTCCTGCAAACATCGCGACCTGCCAGCAGACAAACAGCACGAAAGCGATAGCCCACCAACGGTTAGCGAATATACGTTTTCCGGTGAAGGGCCACATGCAACTGCTCCTCTACAATTAAGCCTTTTTGTGGCGGGCGGCAATCATGTCGAAGACAGCGACATACAGTGGCTGATCGAACTCGGCGCCGTAAATAAAACCGCGCGCCCATGCGACGTAAGCCTCAAGCGTGCTCATGCCCGGGATCGTCACGAACACCCTGTTGCCCGGCCGGATCGTGAAACTGGTTTCGAAGCGAAATCCGTACATCGACAAATCAATGACTTCGACGTCGAATTTTTGCGATGAGCCGGGCTCGCGCAAGCACGCGCTGAAGCGGACGTCGAGGCGCACCGTCCGCCGATGTTCGTTTGGCAAAGCGTGGCTAGCTCTGGTCTTCACCGAATTTCCCGATCGCACTGGCGCGACCGGTCGAATTCTAAACGCTTCGGGTTTCCGACGCGTTAACACCCACCAGTCTACTTCTTCGGTCTCAACGCCTTCACTGCGGCCAATGTCCCCGTGACATGTCCGTCGGGTGCCATTGCGGAATAGGCAAAAGCGATCCGGCCGTTCTTGCCGATGACAAATGACGTTCGGTTCGACCGTGTGGTCATTTGTGGCAGCGTCACATCATAACCGGCGATCATTGCCGGACTGGCCACAGCAACCGCGAACTTGCTGCGGCATTCCTCGACCGAAAATTTGGCAAGCTTCTCAATCGGATCGGCCGCGACGCCGACAAGCGTTGCACCGGCTTTGGCGAAATCGCCACTGGCCACGGCAAACTGCCGCGCTTCGATGGTGCAGCCTGAAGTAAATGCTGCCGGAAAGAAATAGAGCACGACCGGCCCTTTTTTCAGCGCCTTGGCGAGCGAGAAACTGAATTGCTTGCCACCGATCGCACCAGGCGTCGTGAAATCGGGCGCAAGCGCACCGACTGGCAAGGCAGCTTGCGCAACCGCAGGCACCGACAGGGCTAAAGCAGCAATCAAAGCGCGCATCGAACAAATCTCCTAGCTGGAATTGAGCAAACACTAATGCATTTCCTACGCCGCGTCATGCTTTTGCTTAAGATTGCAGCGCGGTTGCCGTTGATCGTTGCATGCATGCTCGACCGCCGCCTTGCTGTGTCGCTGCGGCACAGTCCCCAAACGAGACAGGCAGCGGACTTGAGACGGGTGGCGGTTCGCAAAAAAGCAATGCTTTTATGGTTGGCATGATGTTTACCATATTTG
>JAYTAP010000030.1:0-4514 GCA_043737475.1 Sphingomonas sp. | reverse complement strand
TCGAGCTGATCGCAATAGCGGGCGTAGACGTTTCGTCTGACGGATTAGCGCATGCTCGAAAGCTTGGTAAGGCAACCACAGCAAACAGCATTGAGGGTCTTGTAAAGCTCGATGAGTTTGGTGACGTTGACGTTGTATTTGACGCGAGCAGTGCTGCGTCGCATCACCCGCACGATGCTGTTTTGGCATCGTTTGGAAAGCGCGTCATTGATCTGACGCCGGCTGCCCTTGGTCCTTTTGTTGTGCCTTCAGTCAATCTTCACGTCGTCGGTCAATCGCGCAATCTAAACATGGTCACTTGCGGCGGGCAGGCGACGATCCCAATCGTTGCTGCCATCAACGGCGTCACCAAAGTCCACTATGCTGAGATTGTCGCATCGATTGCATCGCGTTCGGCCGGTCCTGGGACGCGTGCCAACATTGACGAGTTTACGGAAACAACAGCCGACGCCATCAAGAGCGTAGGTGGGGCCACGCACGGGAAGGCAATTATAATTTTAAATCCTGCAGAGCCGGCTATGATTATGCGGGATACTATATTTTGCATGTGCGACGACGGGGATACCGTTGCGATTACGGCGGCAGTCGAGGCGATGGTACAAACTGTTCAAGAATATGTGCCGGGATATAGGTTAAAACAAAAGGTACAATTTGAGTCCATCGGCAACAATGCTCCCTTGCAATTACCTGAGATGGACCACGCACTCACCGGCTTAAAAGTGTCGGTTTTTCTCGAGGTTGAAGGCGCCGGACACTATCTGCCGCCCTATGCTGGAAACCTCGACATAATGACATCCGCAGCTCTGCGGGTCGGCGAGCAGCTTGCCGTCGCCGAAGTTGGAAAGAGCTGAGACATGCATCAACTACGCCGCCTTTACATACAAGACGTGACGCTTCGTGACGGAATGCACGCGATCCGTCACCGGTATGACCTCGGCATGGTGCACGAGATTGCTCAAGCACTCGATCAGGCAGGTGTCGATGCCATCGAGATTGCGCATGGCGACGGGCTGTCTGGCTCGTCATTTAATTATGGCTTTGGTCGCCAGACTGACTGGCAGTGGATTGAAACCGTCGCAAAGGCATGTCGCCGCGCACGAGTGACAACGTTGCTGCTACCTGGCATCGGAACGGTCCAAGATCTCAGGCGAGCGCATGACCTCGGAGTTGTTTCTGTACGTGTTGCGACGCACTGTACCGAGGCAAATGTATCTGCTCAGCATATTGCGGCGGCGCGTCATCTCGGCATGGACGTGTCTGGGTTCCTGATGATGAGCCATATGAATACGCCGGTAGCGTTGGCGCGGCAGGCGCGACTTATGGAAAGCTACGGCGCGCATTGTGTCTATGTAACTGACAGTGGCGGCGCATTGCGGATGGACGGCGTTAGAGAAAGAATCCAAGCCTATCGCAAAAACCTCGCGGCGGAAACTCAGATAGGCATACACGCGCACGAAAATCTTTCTCTCTCGGTTGCAAATTCGATTGTTGCGGCAGAGGAGGGCGCGGTTCGTATTGATGCCTCGCTCGCCGGTATGGGTGCAGGGGCTGGCAACACGCCGATCGAGGCATTCATTGCGGCCGTTGATGGGAGCGGATTTACTCATGATTGTAACCTGTTTGCGCTGATGGACATCGCGGAAAGACTGGTTCGGCCGTTACAGGACCGTCCCGTAAGAGTAGATCGCGAAACGCTCTCGCTTGGTTATGCGGGTGTATATTCCAGTTTCTTGCGCCACGCTGAGAAAGCTGCCGCCGATTTTGGATTGGATACTCGCTCGATTTTGGTCGAACTTGGTCGCCGTGGGATGGTGGGCGGGCAGGAAGATATGATCGTCGATGTCGCACTCGATCTGGTTGCTGCTGCCGACGGACCAATGCCGGCAGAATAGACACATTTTGCATGGCTGCCATTCAAGGTGTCTGGTTCGACTTCAGCGACCCCCGCTGACATTCACAATTGTACCGCAACAATACGACGCCGCATCCGACAACAGCCATGCAATCACGCTGGCGACCTCATCGGGCGTGCCGGCCCGTTTTATCGGAACCGACGGGACTAATTTGGCTATGCGATCGATACCGCTAGCTGCGTGTATTTCGGTCTCAATTAATCCTGGGCGTACCCCGTTTACACGTATCCCGTCGGACGCAACTTCCTTCGCCAGCCCGATCGTCAAAGAATCGACTGCGCCTTTAGCGGCAGCATAATCGGTGAACTCATGAGACGCACCGAGCACTGCCGCCATCGACGAGACATTAACGATTGCGCCACCTCCCCCGCCACTGGATCTCGACATTCGTCGAACGGCTTCGCGTGCGCACAGAAACACGCCTGTAAGATTGACCGAGATTGTTGCGTTCCAGCGGTCGAGTTCCATATCGGCAAGGCGCGACGCGTGAGGGAGAATACCCGCGTTGTTGACTAACGCGGAGACGCCACCAAACGCCTGTTCAGCGCAACTAAAGAGCCGGACGACGTCTGGTTCGAAAGCTACATTGCCGTCCACAGCTATGGCCTGTCCCCCCCGGGAGCGAATATCATCGACGAGGGCCGCTGCGGCGTCGGCACGACTACGATAGTTTATGCAAACCGACCAACCCTGGCCCGCGAGCAAGTGAGCTGTCGCAGCACCGATACCGCGCGACCCTCCTGTAATAATGACGCTTCTAGTTACCGTTCGTACCTCCTCAGGCCTTTAGCTTATTTTCCGTCGTGAAGCGGATAGTCGCGGGGTGTCGCGGGGTTTCGTCGTTGATCACAATTTGAAACGTATTCCACCGCGGATCGTGCGGCCAATCCGATCATAGCCAATTGTGTACTGCCCAGTGAAATAAGCAATATCAACCTGGCCGGGCACGAACGGCGGTGCTTGGTTGAACACGTTATCAATCGCTACATAAACGGCTGTGTCATTCTGTTCGAAGGGTTTGTAGCTCAACGCCAAATCAAAAAGTGAATTTGCCGAGACGCGATTGCGTTCAATCGTTCGCACATTCCCAGCCGGACAAGAAGCAACACACTCGGTAAAAGTTTTGTCGATGACGTTGGGGCCAACATAGCGCCAGCTTGCTGACGCGTTCCAGCGATCGGTTTCATATCCCAATCTGACAGTTGATCTAAATTTAGGTGCCGATGGTCCCGAACTGACGATGCCACCAAAATTACCGACGATGCCGGCACCCTGCGAGGTTCCCGTAGTATCTTCATTTTTTAGAGAGATTACATAGTTACCATAAGCGCGTAAGGTTAGGGCACCAGCCATGTTTCTGCTTAACTCAGAAACCGGCAAGCGATAAGCCAGTTCGGCATCAATGCCCTCTGCGTCCTGCGATAACACGTTGGCAGGCGGTGTTGAAATTCGGGTAATTGCGCCGGTGGGAACATTGCCAGCCCTTTCAATGAAGGCACAAACAGGCGACGTTCGATCTTGGAAGCACAGATTGACGACCACCTGCTCGTTCGGGATCTTCACGGCGTTCTTGATCTTGATTTTGTAATAATCGAACGACGCTTGAAAGCCGGGTAAAAAGGACGGTGTCAGGACGATACCCAAGCCCAGTGTATCGGCGATCTCGGGCTTCAGTAGCGCATTGCCTCGGCGCAATACCTCAACCGATGTGTAAACTGCATTGCCATTAAACGGGTCAACGATGTTGGCTCCTGTCGCGATCTGACCCAAAGCAAACAATTCGCCAATGTTCGGCGCTCGAATGTCGCGGGAGCGCGTCGCCCGAAACCTTACATCATCGTTTGGTGCATAAGTCGCCCCGAGCTTCCAGGTCGTCACGCGTCCTGATGTGCTGTAGTCGGTAAGGCGCACAGCACCGTTCAGCTCTAGCGATTTGCCCCACGAAGCGTCACGCACCAACGGAATGACTGTTTCGGCATAGCCCTCGGTAACCTCATAAGCTCCGCTGGTAGGCAGAAAGGTAACACCCGTTACAACCCCCCTCACGTCTTCGGTGCGATTTTCAATGCCGAACGCTAAGGAAACTGGCCCGGCCCAAGTTGAAAAGGGTTCGCCAGAAAAGTTCAGTGCGGCGACATTTTGCTTCATGACGTCGCGCCGTGTGCTCGTGCCATTTAGTGCGTTTATAGTACCCGGCTGGTTAACGCCCGTTCCAAATACATTGTAAGGGACGCATCCGTTGGTAGGGTTGGTAATCGTCGACCGGCATACGATACCGCCGGTTGTCGGACTGATCACCGCATCAACTGCACGGTTGTACGCTCCAACATCGATTGCAGTCTTGAATAAGGCGGAATCAACGACATTACGACTTTGCTGATAATAAGCGTCCCACGTCCAGCTCGAACCGAGAATGTCGAATTTGCCATCCGCTCCAATCGCCCAGCGTTTGAGATCCCGAATATTCTCAACTTCGCCACGCCCAATGTCGGCATTGGTCGATCCCATCCGAAAAGACGTAATGTTTTGCGCTACCATTTGGGCCCTCACCGAAGCGGGCAGATAGGCGTTGTCGCGCTGGATCGTGATATTAGCGCTGCG
>JAYTAP010000029.1:0-27771 GCA_043737475.1 Sphingomonas sp. | reverse complement strand
GTAAGCGCGCAATTTCTCCTTACCCGCGGCGCTGATCCAGTCGGTGGTCCATGCGGGAGCAAGGCGGGTTTCGATCCCGATGTCGCGAAAACCCGCGGTATCGAGCGCTTCGCGGATGCTTTCCTCGATAAACTGCGTCGCGGGGCAGCCTGAATAAGTCGGGGTGATGATCACCTTGTCGCCCTCGATGCCGCGGACGATGCCGAGGTCGAGCACCGATACCGCCGGAATTTCGGGGTCGGGGACCTCGGCAAGGACCTTCATGATCGCGGCGACATCGGTCACACGCGTTCCAGTGCGAGCGCGATTCCCTGACCGACGCCGATGCACATCGTCGCCAGCGCGTAACGGCCGCCACTGCGCTGCAACTGTTCGGTCGCGGTGAGCGCGAGGCGCGCGCCCGACATGCCCAAGGGATGGCCGAGCGCGATTGCGCCGCCATTGGGGTTCACGAACGGGGCGTCGTCGGGGAGACCGAGCTGGCGCAGGACGGCGAGGCCCTGCGCGGCGAAGGCTTCGTTGAGTTCGATGACGTCGATATCGGCGATGGTCAGCCCAAGGCGCTTGAGCAATTTCTGGCTGGCGGGGGCGGGGCCGATGCCCATGATCCGCGGCGGGACCCCGGCGACGGCAGCGCCAAGGATGCGCGCGCGCGGGGTCAGTCCGTGGCGCTTCGCCGCTTCCTCGGAGGCGATGATGAGCGCCGCCGCGCCGTCGTTGACACCCGAGGCATTGCCCGCAGTCACGGTGCCGTCCTTGCGCACGATCGGCTTCAATGCCGCGAGCTTGTCGCGGCTGGTGAGGCGCGGATGTTCGTCCTTGTCGACCACCAGCGGGTCGCTCTTGCGCTGGGGGATTTCGACCGCGGTGATTTCGGCGGCGAGGCGCCCGCTGGCTTGCGCGGCGGCGGTCTTTTGCTGACTGCGCAGCGCGAACGCATCCTGGTCCTCGCGACTGATCGAGAACTCATCGGCGACATTCTCGGCGGTGCTCGGCATGGTGTCGTCGCCGTAGGCTTCGCGCATCTTGGGATTGACGAAGCGCCACCCGATCGTGGTGTCGTAAATCTCCGCGTGGCGGTCGAATGCGCTGGTCGCCTTGGGCATGACGAAGGGCGCGCGGCTCATGCTTTCGCTGCCGCCGGCGATGATCAGATCGGCATCGCCGCCGCGGATCGCGCGCGCAGCCATCGCCACCGCGTCGAGCCCCGAGCCGCACAGGCGGTTCAATGTGACCCCGCCGCTGCTGTCGGGAAGCCCGGCGAGGAGGCCAGCCATGCGCGCCAGATTGCGATTGTCCTCGCCGGCCTGGTTGGCACAGCCGAGGATGACGTCGTCGAGCTGGGCCCAGTCGACGGCCGGGTTACGATCGATCAGCGCGCGGATCGGAATCGCCGCGAGATCGTCGGCGCGGACGTGCGCGAGCGCTCCGCCGTAACGGCCGATCGGGGTGCGGATGTAATCGCAAATGTAAGCTTCAGTCATGGCCAACGCCCCTCGGCTTCGCTCGGGACGAACGGATGTTTGGGCATGCGGCTAAATGACCCCACGCCGGATCTGATCAAGCTCGATGCTTTCGAACAAAGCCTTGAAATTGCCTTCGCCGAAGCCTTCGTCGCCTTTGCGCTGGATGAATTCGAAGAAGACCGGGCCGATCCGCGGCTGCGCGAAAATCTGGAGGAGTAGGCGTGGTTGGCCGCTTTCTATTGTGCCGTCGAGCAGTATGCCGCGTGCCTTGAGTGCATCGGTCGGCTGGCCATGGCCGGGCAGGCGTCCCTCGAGCATGGCATAATAAGTCTCGGGCGGCGCAGTCATGAACGGTACGCCGAGCGTGTTCAGATTGTCCCAGCAGGCGAGCAAATCATCGCAGATCAGTGCGATATGCTGGATGCCTTCGCCATTATAAGCGCGCAAATATTCCTCGATCTGCCCGCCACCCGCTTTCCCTTCCTCGTTCAGTGGAATGCGGATCTTGCCATCAGGTGCGGTCATCGCGCGGCTGGTAAGCCCGGTGTATTCGCCCTTTATGTCGAAATAGCGGATTTCGCGGAAGTTGAAGATGCGTTCGTACCAATTCGACCAATGCGTCATGCGCCCGCCGTAGACATTATGCGTCAGGTGATCGATTTTCCGGAAGCCCGCGCCAACCGGATAGCGATCGACGCCGGGCAGGTAAACGAAATCGATGTCGTAGATCGACAGCGCTTCGGGCTTCTCAAGCGTCGTGTAACGATCGACGAGATAAATGAATGCCCCGCCGATGCCCTTGATCGCGGGGATGCGCAGTTCCATGACGCCGGTCCGGCCTTCGACAGGCTCAGCACCGCGCGCCAGGGCTTCGGCATAAGCGACGGCCGCGTCACGCACGCGGAACGCCATGCCACAGGCCGACGCGCCGTGTTCGGCCGCGAAGAATGCAGCCGGGCTGCGCGGTTCATAATTTGCGATCAGGTTGATTTCGCCCTGCCGCCACAGATCGACATCTTTCGACCGATGGTGCGCAACGCAGGTAAAGCCCATCGTTTCGAATACCGGTTCGAGCAGGCCGCGCTTGGGCGCGCAGAATTCCACGAATTCAAAGCCGTCGAGACCCAGCGGGTTTTCGAACAGGTCGGCCATAAAGCATCTCCGATATTTCTTCTTTAGAGGTGAAATTAGGCTTCTTTACGATTTGCCACAACGGCTGAAAATGCTTGACGTTTACGTCAAGGAAAGGCTTTGTATCTTCAACAATTTGAGGATGATCCAATGACGCTCGATGTTGCCGGACGCACTGCCTACACCGAAGACCACGAAGCATTTCGCGACTCGGTGCGCAGCTTCATCAAGGCGGAAGTTGTGCCGCACATCGACCGGTGGGATGAAGCGGGCATCATCGAGAAAGAAATCTGGCCTAAAGCGGGTGCGGTAGGGATGCTTTGCCCGACAGTGCCCGAAGAATATGGCGGCCTGGGCCTCGATTTCGGCTACAATGCAATCATCGACGAAGAGATCAGCTATGGCGGGACCGCGCTCGGCTTCTCGCTCCAGTCCGACATCGTCGTCAATTATATCGTTAGCTACGGCAGCGAGGAGCAAAAGCGCCACTGGCTGCCCAAACTGGTTTCGGGCGAAGTCATAACCGCGATCGCGATGACCGAACCCGGCGTCGGTTCGGACCTTCAGGGCATCCGCACGACGGCCAAAAAGGATGGCAATCATTATGTCATCAACGGTTCCAAGACGTACATCACCAATGGTCAGAACGCCGACCTGATTCTGGTTTGCTGCAAGACCGACACCGAGGTGGAGCCCGCATGGAAAGGCGTCTCGATCATTCTTGTCGAAGCCGACCGCGACGGATTCAAGCGCGGGCGCAATCTCGACAAGATCGGCATGGATGCGGCCGACACCAGCGAACTTTTTTTCGAAGACGTCCGCGTGCCGATGACGAATTGCCTCGGCGAAGAAGGCAAGGGGTTCATTTATCTGATGAGCGAATTGCCGCAGGAGCGGCTGTCGATCGCGATCAGCGCGCAAGCGTCGGCGCAGAAAGCCTATGACGAAACGGTGGCGTTCGTCCGCGAGCGCAAGGCATTTGGCAAACCGGTCATCGACTTTCAGAACACGCGCTTCACGCTCGCGGATTTGAAATCGAAACTACAAGTTGGCTGGGCACATCTCGACTGGGCGATCGCGCGGCATCTGAAGAAAGAACTGACCGCAGAAGAAGGCGCAGCGGCGAAGCTGTGGCACACCGAATTTCAGTGGGAAGTCATGGACAAATGCCTTCAGCTCCACGGTGGCGCGGGCTATATGAACGAATATCCGATCGCCAAAATGTGGCGCAGCGCGCGCGTCACACGGATTTTCGGCGGCACGAACGAAATCATGAAAGAACTGATCGGTCGGAAGTTATAGGCCGCGTCGTTTCTGTCCAAGACCGGTGACTGCAACGGCGTTAGTGTTGCGTCAACGGTTTGGGGAGAATCAACGTGCGTATAGCAGCGCTTTTTGGCAGCATCGTCATGACTGTGGCGAGCGTTCCGGCACGAGCTGACACGATTTGCGAGTGGATGGCTTATGCTGACAAGGTGGCATCGGCCGTCCCGGCAACCAACGGGGCAGTTGCCACGGCCGACCACGCGCATCTGACCACCGAAGTTGCGCTGGCGATGTTCGAGGCAACAAATGCGATCGACCGGCGCTATGAAAGCTATCTTGGGCTGGCAAAGGCAGACAATCGGGCCTCGCAGGATGCAGCAGCTGTTGCGGCCGCCTATGAAGTGCTGGTCGCGCATTATCCCGATCAGAAAGCCGGTCTGACCGAAAGCTACATGATCGCGATGGATGCCATCACCGACGTGACCGCGCGCGATGCCGGTCGCGCTATCGGCGAGGCAGCCGCGAAGCTTGCGCGGGCAGCGGGTGGCATTGACCCGGCGATCACGCAAACCCCGTATCGACCCCGCACGGCAGCCGGCGTCTATATCGCCACGGCGCTCCCGGTGATCCAGCCCTTTGCTGTTGCATTCAAACCGTGGGTCATCACCAGTGTTGACGCAATGCGCCCGCCGCCGCCGCCTGCGCTGACCAGCGAACGCTGGGCGCGCGATTTCAATGAAGTGAAGATGCTGGGCGGCAAGGCGAGCGCGGTGCGCACGCCGCATCAAACGCTGATGGCACGCTATCGTATCACGCCCAACATGATGCCGACCTGGCAGTTTGTCGCCGACGCGCCCGGCCGGTCGCTTGTGCAGAACGCGCGAATGTTCGCGCTGGTCGGCATAGCGTCGGATGATGCCTATATGACGACGAGTGCTGCAAAACTGCATTATAATTTCTGGCGCCCGGTCACGGCCATCCGCAATGCGGACGACGACGGCAATGCGGGAACCGACGCCGATCCTGCATGGGTGCCGCTGATCAACACGCCCAACCATCCAGAATATCCGTGCGGGCATTGCACCTATGCAGCATCCATTGCCGAAATCATGAAATCGGAAACCGGGCCATCGCCTGTCGGCGGGGTTCGCGTCAGTTCGGCTTCGATCCCGAACAGCGCTGTCCAGATTTTGCCGACATGGGACGACTGGGTCCGCGAAGTTTCGTTCTCGAGAATATTGGGCGGCGTGCATTATCGTTCCGCGAACGACGCGGGCGAGCAGGTTGGGCGTGCGGTTGCGAAACTGACGCTGGCCAAGGCCATGCGGCCGATCAAGCGCTAGCTTAAAACCCGCAGCCATTCGCTGGCATCGGCGCGTTCGGTGCGCAGGGCGTTGGCGGGTTCGGCTGTATCTTCGTAACCGATAGCCATGCCGCAGAACAACATTCGCTCGTCAGGCGTGCCAAGAAACGCGTTCACAGTCTGGGGATACACCGCCCAGCATTCCTGCGCGCAGGTGGCAAGGCCCGCATCGACCGCAAGCAGCATGAACGTCTGCAAAAACATGCCGAGGTCCGACCATTGCGGCGGGCCCATGCGACGGTCGATGGTCGTGAACAATGCAACGGGCGCGCCGAAAAACGCAAAGTTCCGCGCAAACCACATGCGGCGCGCGAGCTTGTCGTCGCGAGGGATGCCGATGTGCGCATACATTGTCTCGCCGACGGCAAAGCGGCGATCGCGGTAGGGAGCAATAAGTTCCGGGGGGTAAATATCATATTCGGGCGTTTCCGGGCCGCTCGCCAGTTTCGCCATCATCGTCTGCTTCAACCGGTTCATCGCATCACCGGCAACGATATCGACGTGCCAGGGCTGGAGATTGCCGCCCGACGGTGCCCGCGACGCGTCGACCAGCAGGCGCTGGATGAGATCAAGATCGACCGGCGCGTCGAGAAAACCGCGAACCGATCGTCTTGCCGTTACGGCCTGCGCAACTTCCATGTCGTCTCCAAAATCTGCCTTGCCTCGCAAAGCCGAACGCGCAATTGGTAATATTGAGGTTTACGTTCACGTCAAAGGACACGCAAATGGCAGAAGCCTATATTGTTGACGCCGTCCGCACCGCCGGTGGCAAGCGCGGCGGCAAGCTCGCCGGATGGCACCCCGTCGACATGGCCGCATCGGTGCTCGATGCGATCGTCGCGCGCACAGGGATCGATGGCGCTGCTGTCGAAGACGTCATTATGGGTTGCGTCATGCAGGGCGGGCAGCAAGCCGGGCAAGTCGGTCGCAATGCCGTTCTTGCCGCAAAGCATCTGCCCGACAGCGTGCCCGCTGTCTCGATCGACCGGCAGTGCGGATCGTCGCAGCAGTCGATGCAGTTCGCCGCCCAAGCCATCATGTCAGGCACGCAGGACATCGTGATTGCGTCCGGCGTCGAAAGCATGACGCGCGTGCCGATGGGCTCGACGATGATGCTCCACATGAAAGAAGGCATGGGCAATTATAAATCGCCGCGGCTTGAGGAAAAATATCCCGGCATCATGTTCAACCAGTTCACTGGTGCCGAAATGATGGTGAAGAAGCACGGATTTACCCGCGAAATGCTCGATGCCTTTGCGCTCGAATCGCACGCCCGTGCGGCTGCGGCAACGCAATCGGGCGCTTTCGACAACGAGATTGTCGCGCTCGAAATCGAGACGCCCGAAGGACATGAGACACACCGGACCGACGAAGGCATTCGTTACGATGCGTCGGCCGAAAGCCTTGCTGGCGTGAAGCTTTTGCAAGACGGCGGCAGCATCACGGCGGCAAACGCCAGCCAGATTTGCGACGGGGCGTCGGCCGTGATGATCGTTTCGGAACGCGCGTTGAAGGACCATGGCCTGACGCCGCTCGCGCGTATCCACAATCTGACCGTGACAGCGGGCGATCCAGTGATCATGCTTGAAGAGCCTCTGTTCGCGACCGACCGCGCGTTGAAGCGCGCCGGGCTGACCATCGGCGATATCGACTTGTACGAAGTCAACGAAGCGTTCGCGCCCGTGCCGATGGCGTGGATGAGGCATATTGGTGGCGATCCGGCCAAGCTAAACGTGAACGGCGGCGCGATTGCGCTCGGCCATCCGCTTGGCGCGTCGGGCACCAAGTTGATGGCAACGCTCGTCAATGCGCTCAAAGCACGCGGCGGGCGTTATGGCCTGCAGACCATGTGCGAAGGCGGCGGCATTGCGAACGTCACGATTATCGAACGGCTTTAGTTTTTTACGAGTCACCCCAGCAAAAGCTGGGATCCTTTGCAGGACGAGTGCGCTCTTCCTGCGAGAGATGCCAGCTTCCGCTGGCATGACGATATTGGGAGACATAGAATGAAACTCGACAATACTATTTCGGCTGTCATCACTGGCGGCGCATCAGGGCTTGGTGCGGCAACCGCGCGCGCGCTGGCCGCAAAAGGCGTCAAGGTTGCGATCTTCGATCTTCAGCGTGGCAAGGGCGAGGAATTTGCGGCCGAAATCGGCGGTGTGTTCTGCGACGTGAACGTGACCGACGATGCTTCGGTCGACGCAGGCTTTGCCAAGGCCCGCGCGGCGCACGGGCAGGAACGTATCCTCGTCAACTGCGCAGGGATCGGCAATGCGTTGAAGACCGTCAGCCGTTCGAAGGAAGACGGCAGCATCCGCCACTTCCCGCTCGATGCGTTCAATTTCGTCATCCAGGTCAATCTGGTCGGCACATTCCGCTGCATTGCCAAATCCGCCGCGGGGATGCTGACGCTCGACGTGATGGCCGAAGGTGATCGCGGCGTGATCATCAATACCGCGAGCGTGGCCGCCGAAGATGGCCAGATCGGCCAGGCCGCCTATTCGGCATCGAAAGGCGGTGTTGTCGGCATGACGCTGCCCATCGCGCGCGACCTGATGAACGAGCAGATCCGCGTGAACACCATCCTGCCAGGCATTTTTGAAACGCCACTGCTTGCTGCCCTGCCGCAGCCAGCGCAGGATTCGCTGGCGCTGCAGGTTCCGCATCCCAAGCGGCTCGGCAAGCCCGCCGAATATGCGCATCTTGCCCTGACCATGATCGAGAACGGCTATTTCAACGGTGAGGACGTTCGCCTCGACGGGGCGATCCGCATGGCGCCCCGCTGATGGCGAAGCCAGAAGTCTGGCGTCTCGACATCGAAGCTTATCCGTTCAAGACCGACATTGCGACGCGCTGGGCCGATCTCGATCTGCTCGGGCATATTAACAATGTGTCGATGGCCGGGCTGTTCGAGGAGGGGCGTGGCAAATTCAACCGATCGCTCGACCTGCACCGCGACAACAGCGGCATCCGCTGGCTGATCGCCGGCGTCGATCTGGCTTATCTGGCCGAAGCGCATCATCCCGCGCCGGTGACGATGGCCAGCGGGATTGGCGCGATCGGCACAAGGTCGTGGAGTATTTTTACAGCCGCGTTTCAGGACGGCCACTGCGTCGCGACCTGTGAAACGACATTGGTCTATACGGACCGTGACGGACCGGCAGCATTTTCGGAGACGCATCGCGCCAAGCTTGATGCGATGCGGGTTCTCCAACCCTAAGCCGGTTCGCGTACCCTGAGCATCGCCAGCGCTGCGAGCACCAGCGTTCCGCTTGCAAAAGCCATGGTCCAGATTGGTTCGCCCGGGAAATAGGCTTTCATGATCGAGCCCATCACGGTCGCGACAAGCAATTGCGGCACGACGACGAAGACATTGAACAGGCCCATGTAAATACCGAGCTTGCGCTGTGGCAGGCTGGATGCGAGGATCGCATAGGGCATCGCAAGGATCGACGCCCAGGCAATGCCGATGCCGATTTCACTGAGCAGCAGCATTTGTGCATCGCGGATGAAAAAGAAGCTGGCATAGCCCGCCGCGCCGCATAGCAGCCCGACCATGTGCGTCTTCACTTTGCCGATCCGCGCTGACAGCCACGGGATCAACGCGAGCGCTGCGATTGCCGCAACGCCATTGTAGGTTGCAAACAGCGTATTGACCCAGTTCGCCGCTTCCTGAAAGCGAGGCGCGGCCGCATTTGGCGCATCAAACATATATTGTGCCACGATCGGCGTCGTGTTGATCCACATGATGAACAGCGCCGACCAGCTGAAAAACTGGACGAGCGCAAGGCGCTTCATCAGCGGCGGCATCCCAGAAAAATCGCCGACGATATGGCCGAGCATCGACGCGCTTTTGCCCGATTTCGCCATGCCGATCGCAATGATGCTGGCAACGCCATAGGCAATGAGCAGGCCGCCGAGCAGATAGACTTCCTTTTCGAGCGCGAACGCGGCAACTGCGGCGACGATGGCGGCCCCGGCACCGATCCAGATCAGACTGCTCGATGTGGTGCGTGCGGCAAGCATCCTGAGCGTGTCGCTCTGCTCATCGGCCGTCGGTGGTCCGTCGAAGGCCGCCATCTGTTCGGGGCTGTATTCGCGCGTGCTGACCACGGTCCACATGACAGCGGCAAACAACGCGATCCCGCCGAACCAGAATGCGTAACGCACCGTATCCGGAATAACGCCCGGCGGCGCGATGTTCGACACGCCTGCCCATTCGAGAAACGCCGGAAAGATCGAGCCGACGACCGCTCCTGCACCGATGAAAGCCGTTTGCACGGCATAGCCGATGCTATGCTGATCCTTTCGCAGCATGTCGCCGACGAAGGCGCGAAACGGCTCCATCGAAATGTTGAGCGACGCATCGAGCATCCACAGCATGACCGCAGCGAACAGCAGATAGGGCGCAAGCGGCATCATGATCAGTGCGAGAGCAGCCATGATTGCGCCGGCCAGAAAATACGGGCGACGCCGGCCAAGGCGACCCAACCACGTTTTGTCCGACATATGACCAATGATAGGCTGGATCAGGAGCCCGGTGAGCGGCGCCGCTACCCAGAGCGCGGGCAGGTCATTCAGGATTTCGGGGTTGTCTGGCGACAATGTCTGGAAAATTCGCGACATGTTCGCATTCTGGAGCGCAAAACCGATCTGAATCCCGAAGAAACCAAACGAAATGTTGCACAGGCCCCAGAACCCCTGTTTGGGCTTTTCCATCTCCATCGTCCCTGATTATCGTTATGCAACAAGCGTGGCAGACGTGGGCAGGCACGGCAAATGCCCTGCATACGAATACATCAGCCGGTCGACGACCGCCGCACGACGACGCGCGCAGGTAACATCTGACTCTCAGGCGTCTCGGCACGCACCAGCCGCAGCAGCGTGTCGACGAGCAGCGCGCCGGCTTCACCCGGTTGCTGTGTCACTGTCGTCAGCGGGGGATTGGCAAGCCCCGCCGCCAAAATGTCGTCGAAGCCCGTCACGGCAACATCGCCGGGAATGCTTAGACCCGCTTCCTGAAGCGCGCGCATGGCCCCGAGTCCGATCAAGTCGCTTGCGCAGACAATCGCGTCGAACGGCTTGCCACGCGCGATCAGGCGCCCGGCGGCATCATGGCCATCCTCCTCGCTGCTCAGCGCATCGACATGAAGCGTGAGGCTTCGCGGGAGCTTGGCAGCGCTCAACGCAGCAGCATAGCCATTGTGGCGGTCGAGAAATTCGGGGCAAGCGCTCGTCGCGGTCCCGATAAAGGCGATTTGCTTGCGCCCCTCGGCAATGAGGTGTGCCGTGACGTCGAGCCCGCCTTGGACATTATCACAGCCGACAACGACCTCACGGGCTTCGGGCTTTACAGAGCCCCAACGAACAAAATGTGTGCCTTGTTCGACGAGCTGGCTCAGCCGCTTTTCATAATCATGATAATCGCCATAGCCGAGCAGGATCAGCCCGTCGGCCTTGCGGCTGTCTTCGTAATCGACATGCCAGTCGCCCGACAGTTGCTGGAACGAAATCAGCAGGTCGTAACCACGCAGCGCGCATGTCCGCGTGATCGAACCGAGCATCGACAGGAAAAAAGGATTGATCAGCGAGTCATCGGGCGTCGGATCTTCGAACAGCAGCAGCGCAAGTGTGTTCGAATGGCCGCTGCGCAAATTGGTCGCATTTTTGTCAACCTTGTAATTCAGCTGCTGAGCAATGGCCTCGATCCGCTTTCGCGTCGATTCACTGACCGAAGTGCTGCCGCGCAATGCGCGCGAAACGGTCGGCTGCGATACGCCTGCGAGCTGCGCAATATCGAATGATGTGGCCTTGTCCTGCATCGACGCCTGGCGATCTCTCCTTGCTGGCGTTGAGGCTGTCGTTGCGCGCCTCTCACCCGAATAATGGGTTAACCCACCGCGTGCCAGACGGCAACCGCCGCCGGCGCAAGCATCGCGCCGCCGATGACATAATCGTGCCCCGGCTCGAGTGTCAGCATGTCGGGGCCGTAATTGAACGCGAACATAAGATTCCCGGCGCGCCGCATTCGAAGATCGGCCGCCAACGGTGTGATCGTCAGCCCGGCCTCGGCTGCCATTGTCGTAAACAAAGTCGCGAGTTCCCCGTCGTCGGGCCAGTGCGCCAGGTAACGGATGTTTGCCTTTCGGTAGCAGCCGCCCTTCTCGGATACGCCGGGCCCCGTCTCGACATGTTCACGCCAGCGCGGTTCGTCACGCGACGATTCGATGCGCGTGATGCGGATCGGCAGCCGGCTTTGCAATGGTCCCGGCGGCAGAGTGTCGGGGATCGCAAAATTGGCCGTTTTGCTTCCGGTGCGGGGCCCGAACAGGATCGGCACCGTCACATCGACCAGCGCGGGGTCAAGGATCGGGAGCGTCGGCACGACGATCATCGCATAGCCGGACAAATCGGCGTCGGGTGCAACGATATCGATGTTGAGACCGAGTCGACGCAATGCCGAATACATCGTAAAGACAAGATCGAGATATCCGAAGCTAGCACCTTGAGGCTGCGCGGCAATCGTCCAGTCCGCTGCGTAGCTGAAAACCAGTGCAACCGATTTCGCTGTTGGTGCCAACACACCGATCGCGGCAATATCGGTTGCGGCTGCCCTCGCTTCATGAGCGCCGACGTCATCGGTCCGGTCGGGCAGCAGCAGTCCGCTGTGCATCTGTTCCTGCGCGAACGGTGCTTGCCGCCAGCGAAAATAACTGACCAGTTCGGCACCGTGCGCCATGGCTTCGAGCGTCCACAGTCGGACCATGCCGGGCAGTGGTGCCGGATTGAAGCGCGCCCAGTTCACGGGCCCCGGTTGCTGCTCCATGACCCACATCCGCCCGGTCATGCCGCGATAGAGGTCATGGTGAAACGCTGCGATATCGGGATGCCCCTGCCGAGCATAACGGGATTTTTCAGCGGCGCTGAACATGCCGAACTGCTCGAGAAATCCCAGCGGATAACTATCCCAGCTCGCGACATCGAGATCGCGGCTGACGGCATGATGATCGAACTGCGTGAAAAAACCCATGTAATTGTGGACGATGTCGCGTCCGGGCGACCTTGCGCGGAGGATGTCGACTTGAATGCGGTTGAATGCGACCACCTGATCCGACGAGAAACGCCGCCAGTCGAGCACATGCGCAGGGTTTGGTTCGGTAACCGTCAGGTTCGGCGGATCGATTTGCGCGAAACAGCTGTAATCCATTGACCAGAAGACATTGCCCCATGCGGCGTTTAGCGCGTCGATGGCGCCGTATTTTGCGATCAGCCATTGCCGAAACCCTGCGGCGGCCGCATCCGAATAGCTGATGGCGGTGTCGTGACAGCCATATTCATTGTCAGTCTGCCAAGCGACGATTGCGGGGTGTTTGCCGTAGCGCTCGGCCAGCAGCGCCATGATACGCGCGGCTTCGGCACGGTAACCGACATGCGAAAAGCAGTAATGCCGCCGCGACCCGAATTTGCGTGGGCACCCCTTGGCATCGATCGCCAGCATATCGGGATGCTTGTCGAGCATCCAGCGTGGTGGTGTCGCGGTCGGCGTTCCCATGATGATTGCCAGACCCGCCGCGTGCAGGACGTCGACCGCGCGGTCGAGCCAGGCCCAGTCGAGTTGCCCCGGCGCAGGTTCGATCCGGCTCCATGCAAATTCCCCGATCCGGACGCGCGACAGGCCCATCTCGACCATCCGGCGTGCGTCGTCCGCCCACCAGTCTTCGGGCCAATGTTCGGGATAATAGCAGACGCCTAGCCTCATGCAGCGGGCATAGTTTGCGGCATGCCTAACGTCTATTGCAATCGATTGTTGCAAAAGTCGGTGTAAGCCTTAGCGTTGCAATCACGGCGTGCCGCAACGACGGTTAATGAGCCGGGAGGATCAGTTATGCTTGCAACCGGCGTGAAACCGCATCTGTCATGGAGCCGCATTCTCCAGATGAATCTTGGGTTCCTCGGGCTGCAATTCTCGTTCGGGCTGCAACAGGCCAACATGACGCCGATATGGGCGTATCTCGGCGCGGATGAAGGGAGTTTCCCCTGGCTGGGGATTGCAGGACCGCTCACCGGGCTGATCGTGCAGCCGATTATCGGCGTGATGTCCGACCGGACCTTGTCGAAATGGGGACGGCGGACGCCCTATTTCCTGATTGGCGCACTGATGTGCACGGTCGGGCTGTTTTTCATGCCGCTTTCGCAGAGCCTGCTGATGGCGTTCTCCATTCTGTTCATTCTCGATGTCGGCAACAATGTGACGATGGAGCCGTATCGCGCTTATGTGAACGACCGCCTGAATCCGGATCAGCGCGGCGGCGGTTTCCTGTCGCAAAGTGCATTTACCGGGCTTGCGCAATGCCTGGCTTATGCCAGCCCGTTCATCCTCGTCACGTGGTTCGGCATTTCGAAAAACGCCGCGCCCGGCGAAATCCCCGAATACACCCGCATTGCCTTTATTATCGGGGCCGTCCTCTCGATCACGACGATATTGTGGTCGATCCTGCGCGTGCCTGAACTGCCGCTCACCGACGAGGAACGCATGCGCATCGCGGCACTGCCGACGAATTTGGGATCTTACTTCACCGAAATCGTCGATGCGATCCGCGAAATGCCTGCTGCGATGCGGACGATGGCGTGGATGAGCTTTTTCCAATGGTATGCAATGTCCTGTTATTGGGCCTACCGCGTGCCTGCCATATCGAAGGCCCTGTTCGGCACATCGGACGCCAGCACGGCGCAGTTTCGCGAAGCCGATCTTCTGTCGGGGCCGATGGGCGCATTCTATAATCTCGTTGCGTTTGCGACAGCCTTTGCAATGATCCCGGTCGCGCGAAAAATCGGCGCTTCGAAACTTCACGGGATTGCGCTGCTGCTTGCGGGCGCAGGCATGATGTTGCTCCCGCAGACCGGCAATGTCGCCGTGATGTGGGGCACGATGGCGCTCATGGGTCTGGGCTGGGGATCGATCATGGGCAATCCCTACATCGTCCTTGCCAATGCCATCCCGCCCGAGCGGACCGGGGTTTACATGGGCATTTTCAACATGATGATCTGCGCGCCGATGCTGATTTTCGCTGGAACGATGACGTTTATCTATGAACCGCTGCTGGGCGGCGACCCGCGCAACGTGCTGCGCTTCGGCGGCGTCATGATGGTGTTTGCAGCGATCGCGGTCTGGCGGGTCAAGCAGGATCGCCCGGTCGCGTTACAACCCGCCTAGACGGGAAGGCGCGCTGAAATTGCAATCGATTGTTGAAATTGGTGGCGACAAGGGTAAAGCGTTTTGCAGCAAAGTATTGGGAGTGGGATTTTGGCCGACGCGCGGCACTTGCAACAGGCTATGCTTTGGTCGGCCAGCGATGTTGCGCGTATCGCCGACGACAACATTCCAACGATTCCGGTCATAACGTCTGGCGACGTCCGCGCGCTGATCCCCGGCCTCGATTTATGGGACGCGTGGCCGATCCAGCATCGCGACGGACGGACTGCAGATTTCAACGGCACGGCGTTATGGATGATGTTGTCATCACCTGCGCTGCCTGATCCCGCGCTCCGCCATGGTGAAGCACGTTTGCGCCTTATCGCGCAAATAGACAATGAATGGGCCGACTGTGGCGATCTTCTGCCTGCTGGATTCTCCCCCGGCACGCGCGAATGGGCAGGCTCAGCTGTGCTCGGTGACGACGGGTGCACTGTGACGCTGTATTTTACAGCCACCGGTCGTCCCGATGAGCCTTTTACCTTTGAACAGCGCCTGTTCGAAACGAGTGGCACATTACGCGCCGATGCGCGGTTGATCGAAAACTGGTCTACGCCCGAGGAAATTGTTGAAAGCGACGGGCTTTACTATGTCGACACGCAAATCAGTGCCGGGGTTCCGGGCCTCATCAAAGGGTTCCGTGACCCCGGCTATTTCTGCGACTCTGCCGACGACCGTGAATATCTGGTTTTCACCGGGTCGAACGGTCACAATGACGATGATTATAATGGCGTCGTGGGCCTGATCAGCCGTGACGAAACCGGCTGGTCGCTGCAGCCGCCCGTCGTTTCGGCACTTGGCCTGTGCAACGAGCTCGAGCGGCCCCACATCCTGTATCGCGACAGGCTCTACTATTTGTTCTGGTCGACACAGCGGCACGTATTTGCGCCTTTCGGACCCAGTGGACCCAACGGGCTTTACGGCGCAGTCGCCGATACAGTGCGGGGGCCTTACCGCCTTCTCAACGGCACCGGCCTTGTTGCCGCCAACCCGGACGAGGAGCCGACACAAAGTTACAGCTGGCTGGTGCTCGACACACTCGATGTCGTCAGTTTTATTGATTATTGGGGGATGGCAGGGCGCAAATTGAACGATAATCCTGCGCTCGTCCGGTCGCAGTTCGGCGGAACGGCAGCACCGGTGTTCCGCATCGCACTCGATGGCGATACAACCCGAATCGTCGATTAACGCTTGGGTTTGCCGACGCGGTTCTTGCGCGCGGCATATTTGGCATCGCGGATGGCCTTTTGCTCGGCTTCGGTCAGCACGGGTGATGCTGCGACCTTCGCCGCTTTCAGTGCCTCCTTGTCGGCCTTTTCCTGTTCGCGTGCGGCGATTTTTGCCTCGCGAGCTTTCGCTTGTGCCGCTTCACGCGCGAGTACGGCTGCGCGCCGCTCGGCCAGCACAGCCTCGTCGACCGGCGGTTTTGCTTTCAGCTTCTCAAGCGCTGCCTGTTTGGCCTTGGCGGCGAGAGCAGTGCGCTCCTGAAAGGTTGGCGCTTTGAACGACGGCATATAAACAGCTTCCGGTTTCGATTGGTGGATGATCGACAGCCCGATAAGGAAGATTGGCCATTGTGCAAGCTGCGTGACGCAGGCACCGCCCGCAACATGACAATTGTTGGGCTGGAATCATGACGCCACGTACCCTGATCGACACGGCGCAAATTCCGGGCGGCAATGAACTCCGCCTGTTCCGGCGCGGCGCAGACTTCATGATCGTGCTCGATCGCAACGAGTTGATGAACAGCCGGATGAGCGGCTCCGAAGAAGCGCTCGCCATCATGACCTGCGAAAAGCTGGCTGCCACGAGCGCACCGCATATCTTGGTCGGCGGCTATGGCATGGGGTTTACGTTGCGTGCGGCGCTTGCGATGCTGCCGAAAGGTGCACGCGTTACCGTTGCCGAACTGGTGCCGGAAATCATCGACTGGGCGCGTGGGCCCATGGCAGTGCTTACGTCTGCTTGCCTTGACGATGCACGCGTTGTCGTGTGCATCGCCGATGTCGCGGCCGTCATCGCAAACGAACCGAACGGGTATGACGCCATTCTGCTTGATGTCGATAACGGTCCTGACGGCCTGTCGCGCGCTGCCAATGACCGGCTTTATTCGAATTCGGGGCTCGCAAAATTGAAAGCTGCGCTCAAACCCGGGGGTGTTGCGGCGATCTGGTCCGCCGCACCTGATGCGGCATTCGCGCGACGATTGAAAGATAGCGGCTTTGCGGTCGACGAAGTCACTGTCCGCGCGCGCAGCAACGGTAAGGGACCGCGTCACACGATCTGGTTTGCCCGGAAACCCTAGCTCGACCCTTAGCTCGAAAGCCGCACGACCAGTTCCGGCGGCATGACGATCGACACGGGGTCCTCACCGGCAATGCGTCGCAGCAACAGATCGACCATATGCGCCGCGCCACTTGCAAAGTCCTGTCTTATGGTCGTCAGGCGCGGGACTGTTTGCTGGGCGATGGGCAGATCGTCATAGCCCACGACCCGCACTTCATCGGGCACCGATATGTTGCGCTCGGAAAGCGCGCGGATGGCCGTCATTGCAATCACGTCCGACGCTGCGAAAATGCCCTGCGGCCGCTCGATGGTCGAACCCAGAAAGCCGACGATGTCTGGATGCGCGGTTTCCGCAACCAGATGCGCGGGGAAGACCGTAAGACCGTAGGAAAGCCCGGCATCGGCCATCGCGGCACGGCACCCCTCGAGCCGTTGCGCGATTTCGAGCGCACGGCTGTCACCAAAGAATGCAATGCGCTTGCAGCCCTGTGCGATCAGATGTTCGGTCGCGATCCGGCCGCCCAGACGATTGTCGGACCCGACCGAGCAATGCGCGAGCTCGGGCCCGTCGCCGCCCCAGACAACCAGCGGCCGATAGCGCGCGGCGATCCGGTCGAGAACCGGGGATTGATCCGATTGGCCGATAACCATGACGCCATCGACGCGACCTGAATCGACGATCCGGTCGAGCCAGTTTGCATCCGACGGGATGACACGCGACAGCAGCAGATCATAGCCCCGTTCGGTCAGGCCATCAGCCAGAAAGCCAAGCATCGTCATGAAAAAGGGATCGGAAATATGTTGTCCGGTTTCGTGGCCAAGCGGGATCACAACACCGATCGCGCCTGTGCGCTGTATCCGCAGATTTCGCGCCATGGCATTGGGCGTGAAGCCGTGCGCATGCGCAAGTTCCTGGATCCGCAAACGTGTTTTGGCGCTGATCAGCCCGGCACCGCTCAGCGCGCGTGACACCGTTCCCGGCGACACACCGGCAAGTTCGGCGAGTTCGGAAATGTTGCGGATGCGTTTAGCGGGCAGTTCGGCCATCGCCCCGATAATGTGCGCAACCAGCAGTCAAGCGCAAGCGGCAACGACCATTAAAATCGTAATCGATTGCAAAACCACTTGCAATCGATTGCTGAGCCGATATGCAGAGCGTCGGAACGGGTATCAGCCCGCCTCGATCAATCTATGTCCCGGGAGGATGTCATGACTGTTGCTACTTATCGCGCTGGCGTTTCGTGTTTCGCCATCGGCCTCGCCATCATCACTGCTGCGCCGGCATTCGCGCAGGACGCCGCCCCGGCAGATGAAACGGCCAACGAAGAAATCATCGTAACCGGCGTTGCCAAGGGACAGAACCGCCTCGACAGCTCGATCTCAATCAGTTCGCTCAATGCCGACGCCATTGCTGTCGCGTCCCCCCGCTCTGCAGCCGAGCTTTTCCGCAGTATTCCGGGAATCCGTTCCGAAAGCTCAGGCGGCGAAGGCAATGCGAACATCCAGATGCGCGGCATTCCGATTTCGACCGGTGGGGCCAAATTCCTGCAAATTCACGAAGACGGTCTGCCGATCCTCGAATTCGGCGACATCGCGTTCGGTAATGCCGATATCTTCCTGCGCGTCGATTCAACAGTCGCACGTGTGGAAGCGGTTCGCGGCGGTTCGGCATCAACGTTTGCATCGAATTCGCCTGGCGGGATCATCAACCTGATCTCGAAAACCGGCGATAGGCAAGGCGGTTCGATCCAGGGTACGCTTGGCGTCGACTACCGCGATTATCGCCTCGATGCCGACTATGGCGGACAGCTATCCGACACGGTCGATTTTCATGTCGGCGGGTTTTACCGTGTTGGCGAAGGGCCACGGCGGGCAGGCTATGACGGCAACAAGGGCGGCCAGATCAAAGGCAACATTACCAAGAAATTCGATGGCGGGTTCTTCCGACTGAACTTCAAATATCTCGACGATCGCGCGATTGCTTACCTGCCGAGCCCGGTGCGCGTGACGGGCACCAATGCGGACCCGAAGTATGAGGCCCTGCCCGGCCTGAGCCCGAACAACGATACGATCCACAGCATCAATTTCACCCGCGCGGTCACCCTCGACGGCAAGAACAACCGCGATGTGAATGACATCCGCGACGGCATGAATCCGGTGGTGAAAGCCATCGGTTTCGAAGGGCAATTCGAAGTTGCCGATGGCTGGACCGTCAACAACAAATTCCGATATGCCGATATCAGCGGGCGGTTCAATTCGCCGTTCCCGGCTACGGCAGGGGCGGCGCAGGGCATTGCCGACGGCATCGCCGGGGCCGGATCGACGATCACTTATGCCAACGGGCCGCGTGCCGGACAGGCTTTTGCCAATCCGACCACGACCAACGCCATCGGCATCGTGCTGTTCAACACCAAACTTAACGCACTCGATAACATTACCAACGATCTGCGATTGAGCCATGGCTTCGCGGTTGGCGAGGGGTCGGTCGATTTCACGGCGGGCTTTTACAAGTCGCGCCAGAAGATCGACATCGACTGGACCTGGTCATCTTATCTGCTCGATGCGCAGGGCAACAATGCCGCACTCCTCAACGTCAGCAATCCGGCATTGATCACGGCGACCAACCCGACCGGACTGGCAACCGACAATGGCCTCATTGCCTATGGCGCCTCGTTCTTCGGCAATTGCTGCCGCCGGACGTTCAATCTCGATTTCGATACAAGCGCGCCTTATGCATCGATAACGTATGACAGCGGCAGCTTCACGCTCGACGGCAGCTTGCGTTACGACTTCGGACAGGCGCGTGGCTTCGTAGCAGGTGATGGCCCCGTGGTTTCATTCGATGTCGACGGGAACGGCATCATTTCAGTGCCCGAAGCCAAGACGACGATCGTCCCACTGACTGCGCAACGTCCGGTCAATTACAATTACAGCTATTTGTCATACTCGCTTGGCGCGAATTACAAGCTGTCGGACGATCTCGCCGTCTTTGGGCGCTACAGCAAAGGCGGCCGCGCCAACGCCGATCGTTTCGTGTTCGGTGGCAATACCAGTGCCTTGTCGGGCGCACTGCTTCCCGGTGCGCGGCCAGTCGATTTCGTCAAACAGGCCGAACTCGGCGTCAAATATCAGGCAAATGGCTTGAGTCTGTACGGCACCGGCTTCTGGGCGCGGACCGAAGAGCAGAGCTATGAAGCGACCACGCAGCGCTCATCCGCCAATACGTATCGCGCCTACGGTCTTGAGCTCGAAGGCGCTTACCGAATGGGCGGATTCAGCATTGCGGCGAGCGGAACATATACGAATGCGAAAATCACAGCGTCGAACGATGCAACCGTCGTCGGCAAGAAACCGCGTCGTCAGGCCGAATTCACTTACAAGCTGACACCGAGCTACACCATGGACATGTTCACTGTGGGTGCGAGCGTAATCGGCACGACGGCAAGTTTTGCACAGGACAGCAATCAGCTGAAACTGCCGGCGTTCACGCAAGTCAACGCGTTCATCGCTGTTCGCCCTCTCGAAAAAGTCCAGATATCGCTGAACGCCAACAACCTGTTCGACGTTGCTGGCTACACCGAAGCCGAAGAAGGCTCGATCCCTGCCAACGGGATTGTCCGGGCGCGGTCGATCAACGGGCGTACGATTTCAGCGGCGTTGAAATTTGATTTCTAGGCACTGCTGAAAGAGTGACGGGGCGCGGATGCACGAACGCATTCGCGCCCGGTTTGTATTTCACAGGATACCCAGCGCGCGGAAACTGGTGTGCCCTGCGCCTCCGAAGATCAGGTGATCATGAACGCAGATACCCAAGGCTCGAGCAGCGCATTGCAGCTGGTGCGTCGCGACGATGTCATCATCGCTTGGCTTCGGATCGCCTGACGGATGGTTATGCGAAAGGAGCAGTCCGGTCGTTCCCAGCCACAGCGCGTCCGCAAGGATCGGGCGCACTGGCATGACGACACGCGTGGCATCACCATGATGCTCGGTCACGGCAAGGATGGTTCGCTGGCGATTGAAATGGATAACGCGCAGTGTTTCGGTAAGGCCCACAAACCAGACATTGCGGCACGGGCACGCCGAAACAAATCCGAGATAGCGCCGACTTCAGTCCGTAACGGAGCGAACGCCGCGCGGGGCCCGCACACCGGCCCGGCCGCGCGCTGCCAATGTTGCCTTCAGGTCTTCGGGCTTCGGCGCGATCAGAAAGCCGAAACTCACGGTTCCGTCTTTGGTTTCGACGACATGATGGATGCGGTGCGCCTGCACGATGCGCTTCATGTAAGGCCAGCGCGCGACATAGCCGCTGTCCCACCGCTTGTGTACGATGATGTCGTGAAAACCGAGGTATATCGTACCGTAAGCGGCGATCCCCGCACCGATCCATGTCGCCCATTCACCCCAATATCCCGACAAGCCGCCCACAAGCAGCGCAATTGACGGCGCCGCAAACATGACAAAATACCAGTCGTTCAATTCCCAAAAGCCCGTGCGTGCTTCGTGGTGGCTTTTGTGCAGGAACCAGCCGAAGCCGTGCATGATCCAGCGGTGCGCGACATAAGCAACGCCTTCCATGAAAGCGATTGTCGCAAGGAACAAAAATATACCGGACGAGATTGTCATGGGTCTCATATAATCGCGTTCAGCTTTCCGTCACTCTAAAATTATCATCTGGGTGGCGTTCAACAGGAGATGTTATGCGCCCGTCATTTATCGTCTTGCCGTTTCTGGCACTGGCAGCCTGCGCCACACCCGAATCGCGCGTGCGCAGCGCGTTGCTCGACGCCGGACTGTCGAAACCCGTCTCGACGTGCATGGCACAGCGCATGGTCGATCGCCTGAGCCTTGGCCAGTTGCAGAAATTGTCACGCCTGTCCGGCTTACGCGGTCGCCGGATCGGTGACCTCACGATAGGTGAATTTGTCAGGGAAACGCGCGGTATCGGTGATCCTGAAATTTTCGCGGTGGTGACGACGGCGGGGCTCGGCTGCGCGATTGCGTCCTGACGGTCGCCGTGCTTTAGCCCGCTGGAACCAAACATGGAGCGGCAAACGTGAATATCCACGAATATCAGGCGAAAGAATTGCTGGCGAAGTTCGGTGTGCCGGTTCCAGCAGGCTACGCTGCGTTGTCGGTCGATGAAGCCGTTGCGGCTGCTGCCAAGCTGCCCGGACCCCTTTATGTCGTGAAGGCGCAAATCCATGCCGGCGGACGCGGCAAAGGTAAATTCAAGGAACTCGGCCACGATGCCAAAGGCGGCGTCCGGCTTGCGCGCAGCGCGGATGACGTTCGAGCCGCCGCCGCCGACATGCTCGGCAACACGCTGGTTACGATCCAGACCGGCGATGCGGGCAAGCAAGTCAACCGGCTCTACGTCACCGATGGCGTCGACATTGCCCAGGAATTCTATCTCGCGCTGCTCGTCAACCGCGCATCGGGGCGCATCGGCATGGTCGTCTCGACCGAAGGCGGCATGGACATTGAAGCCGTCGCCCACGACACGCCCGAAAAAATCCAGACGCTCGACATCGACCCCGCAACCGGATTCATGGCGCATCATGGCCGCGCGGTGGCTGCAGCACTCGGCCTGACTGGCGATCTCGCCAAGCAGGCTGCAAATGTCGCCTCTAAACTTTATGACGCATTCCTTGGTACCGACGCCGAACAGATCGAAATCAATCCGCTTGCAGTCACTGACGATGGCAAATTGCTTGTCCTCGATGCCAAAGTCGCATTCGATGGCAATGCCATGTTCCGTCACAAGGATCTGATGGAACTGCGCGATCTGACCGAGGAAGACGCCGCCGAAGTCGAAGCATCGAAATACGACCTCGCTTACATCAAGCTCGACGGCAACATCGGCTGCATGGTCAACGGCGCCGGCCTTGCCATGGCGACAATGGACATCATCAAGCTGAATGGCGAGTTTCCGGCCAACTTCCTTGATGTTGGCGGTGGCGCTTCGAAAGAAAAGGTCACGGCGGCGTTCAAGATCATCCTGAAAGACCCGGCCGTGAAGGGCATCCTCGTCAACATTTTTGGCGGCATCATGAAATGCGACATCATCGCCGACGGGATCGTTGCGGCCGCCAAGGAAGTGAATCTGTCAGTGCCGCTCGTTGTCCGGCTCGAAGGCACCAACGTGGCCGAAGGCAAAGCAATCCTCGCCAATTCTGGTTTGCCCATCGTGGCAGCAAACGACCTCGGCGATGCGGCGAAGAAAATCGTCGCCGAAGTGCGCGCCGCTTGAAAATCCAGCCTGCGCTGCCTAGTTTACGTTAACGTAAAGCGATTCTCAGGAGCTGACATGAAAATCCTCGTCCCCGTCAAGCGGGTCATCGATTATAACGTGAAACCCCGCGTGAAGGCGGACGGTTCGGGTGTCGACCTCGCCAACGTCAAGATGAGCATGAATCCGTTTGATGAAATTGCGGTCGAGGAAGCCATTCGCCTGAAGGAAAAAGGCGTCGCGACCGAAATCATCGCCGTCAGCATCGGCGAGCAGAAATGCCAGGAAACGCTGCGCACCGCACTTGCTATGGGTGCCGACCGCGCCATCCTGATCGTTAGCGAAACCGAAGTCGAACCACTGGGCGTTGCCAAGCTGTTGGCCAAAGTTGTCGAAGAAGAAGCCCCCGGGCTGGTCATCCTTGGCAAGCAGGCCATCGACGACGACAGCAATCAGGTTGGGCAGATGCTCGCAGCGCTGACGGGGCGGCCACAGGGTACATTTGCGTCGAAAGTCGAAGTAGCGGGCGACGTTGTCACTGTGACGCGCGAAGTCGACGGCGGGCTGGAAACCGTCAGGCTGATGACACCAGCGATCGTGACGACCGACCTGCGTCTCAATGAACCGCGCTATGCATCGTTGCCCAATATCATGAAAGCCAAGACCAAGCCGATGGCGCAGAAGACGCCCGCGGATTACGGTGTCGACGTAACCGCGCGCTTGACAACACTGAACGTCGTCGAGCCTGCAAAGCGCAGCGCAGGGATTAAAGTGCCGGACGTCGAAACGCTCGTCGCCAAACTCAAGGACATGGGAGTCGCCGCATGAAGACGCTTGTTTGGGTCGAATATGATGCCGCGGGTATCAAGGACGCCACACTTTCTGCAGTCACAGCGGCATCGCAGTTGGGTGAAGTTCATATGATCGTTGCTGGAAAGGACGTCGCTGCCGTCGCGGCGGATGCAGCCAAAATCGAAGGCGTCGGCAAAGTCCATGTCGCCGATGATACTGCATTCGATCATGCGCTTGCCGAAAACGTCGCGCCGCTGATCGTCGAGTTGATGGGCCATCACGATGCTTTCGTGGCCCCGGCTACCGCGAATGGCAAAAACATTGCGCCGCGTGTCGCGGCGTTGCTCGACGTCATGCAGATCAGTGAAATCCTGTCGGTCGAAAGCGCCAATACGTTCACGCGGCCGACCTATGCGGGCAATGCCATTGCCACTGTGCAGTCGTCGGATGCCAAGAAAGTCATCACGGTCCGCGGGACTGCCTTTGTCAAAGCTGCACGCGAAGGCGGCAATGGCACAATCGAAACAGTGTCCTCGACCGGTGATAAAGGCATGTCATCATTCGTCAGCGCAGAATTGTCGAAATCAGATCGCCCCGAACTCGCCAGCGCCAAGATCATCGTCTCGGGCGGCCGGGCCTTGCAGAACAGCGAGAATTTCCACTCGATCATCGAACCACTTGCCGACAAGCTCGGCGCGGGCGTCGGTGCCTCGCGTGCTGCGGTCGATGCGGGATACGTTCCCAATGATTACCAGGTTGGCCAGACCGGCAAGATCGTCGCGCCCGAAGTCTATATCGCCGTCGGCATCTCGGGCGCGATCCAGCATCTTGCGGGCATGAAAGACAGCAAGACGATCATTGCGATCAACAAGGACGCAGACGCGCCGATCTTTCAGGTCGCCGACATCGGCCTCGTTGGTGATTTATTTAAGCTGGTACCCGAACTGACCGCGCAGCTGTAGCAAATCGCAGGATTGCTACGCCAGCAACGGCACTTAGCAGCGACCCCATGAGCACGCCGATCTTCACCGCGTCGGCTTCGGGCTGGTCGGGGAAGGCGAGCCCGCCGATGAACAGGCTCATGGTAAAGCCGATGCCGCACAAAAGCGAGACGCCGTAAATTTGCGACCAGCTTGCCTTGGCGGGGCGGGTTGCCAGTTTGAACCTCACCGCAAGCCATACGCTGCCGAAAACACCTACCTGTTTGCCGATGAAAAGCCCGAGCGCAATCGCTAGCGGCAGAGGCGCAAAAGCTGAACTGTTCCCACCCAGGGCGACACCCGCATTGGCAAAACCGAAAATCGGCACGATGGCGAACGCTACCCAAGGGTGCAGCGCATGTTCCATCCGGTGCAGCGTGGAGCTTTGGTCGTCGGGCCTCCCCGGCGTTGGTGTTATCGGGACCGCCATCGCGGCAAGCACCCCCGCAACCGTTGCATGCACACCTGATAAGAGTTCGAAATACCAGAGCAGCACGAGCGCTGCGAAATACCAGCCGGGATGCTTCACGCCCGCACGGTTCATGGCAAACATGCCCGCGAGCACCGCAAAAGATGCGGCAAGCGCCACAAGGTTCAGGCTTGCGGTGTAAAACACAGCAATGATGAGCACGGCGCCGACATCATCAACAATTGCGACTGTTGTCAGGAACAGCTTCAGCGAAGTCGGTGCTCGCTTGCCGAGCAGTGCCAGCAGACCTAATGCAAACGCGATGTCGGTGGCTGCCGGAATCGCCCAGCCCCGCGCCAGCGCCGGATCGCCGCCGATGGTCGCTAGATAGACGAGAGCAGGTACCGCCATCCCTGCCGCAGCAGCAATAAAAGGCAGCCGCCTGTCGGCCCAGGTCGACAGATGGCCATCGACAAACTCGCGCTTGATCTCCAGCCCAACGAGCAGAAAAAATATACTCATCAAGCCATCATTGATCCACAGATGCGGCGTCATCGGCCCGAGCTTTGCGCTGAGCACTGGCCCTGTTTCGAGATGGAGTGCGTGGAAATAGGTCCAGCTCAGCGGTGAATTGGCAACGATCATGGCCAGAACCGCCGCAGCGATAAGCAGCAATCCGCCTGCGCTTTCCTTTGCCAGAAAAGCGCGCATGGCTGAACGCGGTCGACGGGTAATGCGGCGAAACATGGGCCTGCGTTACAATTGCTTCACCCTAGTGGGAAGCAAATCCGGCTGGTCAGCGGTGCGGCATGGGTTTGCTCAAAGCCGGGCGATTGGTTAGGCTCGGGCAAAGCGGAGGATGACATGGCAACGGCAATGCAAACCCACATGATGCCCGAATCCGAATGGGCGGCGCGACAGGAGCTTGCCGCCGCCTATCGTATCTTTGCGATGATGGGTTGGGACGAAATGATCTTCAATCACATCACCGTAAAACTGGACGAGGACGGTGCATTCCTGATCAATCCGTACGGTATGCATTTCAGCGAAGTGACCGCGTCGTCGCTTGTCAAAGTCGATATCGACGGCAACAAGCTCGACATCGACAATCCGTGGCATGTCAACCGCGCGGGCTTTGTCCAGCACAGCCTGTTTCATCGTCACTTGCCCGATGCGCACGCAATCATCCACACGCACACGACTGCCACCGTCGCCGTTTGCTCGCTCGAAGGCGGGCTGCAGCCGGTCAATTTCTACGCTTGCAATTTCATGGGGCAGCTTGCCTATCATGATTTCGAAGGCGTCACGGTCCGCGACGAGGAGGGCCCGGCGCTGCTTGCCAGCCTCGGCAATAAACGGATCATGATGCTGCGTAATCACGGGCCGGTCGTCATGGGCAAGACATTGCCCGATGCCTTCATCAAATATTGGGTGCTGCAGCGCGCCTGCGAACATCAAGTGGCCACGCTTTCGATGGGACAGGCGATCCATGTTAATGCGGACGTGATCGCGGTGCATCAGCGCGATATGCACCAGACGGCCATTCCCGGCGGATCGGGGCGTGCCGAATTCGACGCCATGGTCCGCCGCGTCGACAAGATCGATCGCAGCTGGCGTGATTAAACGATCGGCATCGACGCGGCAAAGCCGCGCCGTCGGTCCTCGCAAAAGCGAGGCCGGCCGGTCGAGCGGCGAGTCCATCGACGGCTGCGCAGCCGATGGCCGCCTTCGACAGTGACTAGTCTCACCGTCAACAATCAGCCTGTGCGCTACCGGATGGACCCGCAGACGCCATTGCTCTGGGCGATCCGCGATGCCTCGAACCTGACCGGGACCAAATATGGCTGCGGGACAGGCGATTGCGGCGCGTGCACCGTCGATATCGACGGTAAATCGGTGCGCAGTTGCCAGGTTACACTGGCGGAAGTCGAAGGTGCTTTCGTTACGACCATCGAAGCGCTGTCGCGCGATCGCTCGCATCCGGTGCAACAGGCCTGGGTCGCTGAACAAGTGCCGCAATGTGGCTTTTGTCAGCCCGGCATGATCATGGCCGTTTCAACATTGTTGAAAGCCAAACCCAATCCGACTGATGCCGAAATCGACGCTGCGATCACCAATATCTGCCGCTGCGGCACATATAATCGCGTGCGCCGCGCGATCCGACGTGCCGCGCGAGCGCTTGCCGGAAATGAAACGATCAGCGCGGCCCCGCCGCCGGGAATCGATCCGGCTGATGCCGCCGAAGCGGTACCCGCGCTAACGCCCGCGCCCGCGCGATGACGCGCCCTTCGGTGGTTCTTTGGCCCAGCGCATTATGCCATCGGCAAACGGGCTCCATACGGCCGTTCGCACGCCCGCCGCTTTGAGCGCGCTTCCTGTCCAAACGTTACAGGTACGCAGCGCGCTGTAGCGACCGCGCCCAGTGTAGAACACGTCGCTCGGGCCATAGCCGGGGATGACGTTGCCGCTTTCGGCAAACGAGTTCTCGATAAACCGTGCGAGCCGAGCATATTCCTCGGTCGTGACTCGCAACGGGCGCATATCCGCATTAGCATAAAAGTCATCAAAATGATCGACATGGACCAGCGTCTGT
>JAYTAP010000028.1:0-4543 GCA_043737475.1 Sphingomonas sp. | reverse complement strand
CCATGGCCACCAGCGCCTGCGCCAGCTTTCGTGCTTCCGTCGCAACGCCTGCCCAGTTCGTCCGCTCGATCGTCCCATCGCCCCAGCGCGTCAGTATCTCGCGGCCGCCGTGTTCGCGCGCCGCATGATCGATCAAATGTGGCACACGGAGTGACCAGTCCTGCATAGCTCCAAGCATTATCTTCTCCCTGTCCGCAGCTTACGCGGTCACGATACCAGCGCAAGTCGCGGCGGTTCGGCATTGGACAGTGACACGCTCTGCACCCCCGAAATTGTGGCGATTGTATCAGCAAGTTCACCGTCGATCAGGAAATCACGTCCCAGCATAATCGTGGCCTCGCGATTTTCCGTCAGCATAGCGCGCACGACGATCTCGCTGCGCCCGCCGCGTGCTCCGGACAGTGCATCGGCAAGTCGTGCCAAAGCCTGCGGATCGTCGGCGATGATTTCGGCCTTCAACCGCGCATGTCCCGCCAGCGTCTCAAGCGGCTGAATCCGCCGTACCGTCACCCGCGGTGTCTCCTCGCCCGGCCGACGGTCGAGTTCAACATTCAGCAAACCGCAGCCGCCGTTTCGCCCCGCTTCCTCGATGTCCCGCTGCGCGGCCTCATCAAAACAGGTGACTTCGAACGCGCCGCTCGGGTCGGACAGTGTCGCCATCAGATAGCGGTTACCCTTGGCCGATGTCCGCCAGCGTACGCTTTCAACCAACGCCGCCATGACCGCGGTCGTTCGCGACCCGTCGATCGGTGCAGGCTGGTTGCCGATTGCTGCAAAGCTCCGCGCCCCATGTGCGGCGGCGACATGGGCATAACGGTCGACCGGATGCGCCGAGAAGTAGAATCCGAACGCCTCTTTTTCGGCGGCCATGCGCTCGCTTAGACTCCACACGGCACTCGTCGGCAACTGCACGCGAACAACCGCAGCCGCACCTTCGCCGAACAATGCACCCTGGCCGCTGATCCGGCTGTTCTCCGCCGAACTCGCCACCGCAAGGATCGTCTCCGCCACTGCAAACACTCCCGCGCGATTGGCCGACAATCCATCGAACGCCCCCGCCCCCGCCAGACTTTCCAGCTGCCGCCGGTTGATCAGCCTCGGACTGATCCGCGCGGCAAGATCATCGATATTCCCGAATGTACCGATTTCGGTGCGGTCGGCGCACAACAGCGCCATCGCCGCTTCGCCAACATTCTTCAGCGCGCCAAGCGCATAGCGCACCGCCAGCCCCTGCTCATCCTCCACCACCACAAAGTCGGCGTCGCTTGCGTTGATACACGGCGGCAACGCACGCACCTTCATTCGCCGCATGTCGTCGGCATAAATCGCCAGCTTGTCGGTATTCGACAGATCGAAAGCCATCGACGCTGCGAAAAAATCCTCGCGGTAGTGCGTTTTCAACCATGCGGTCTGATACGCCAGCAACGCATAGGCCGCGGCATGGCTTTTGTTGAAGCCGTAGCCTGCAAACTTGTCGATCAGGTCGAACAACTCATTGGCCTGTCGGCTGGCAATGTCATTGGCAGCACACCCCGCGACAAACCCCGCGCGCTGGGCGTCCATTTCCTGTCTGATCTTCTTGCCCATCGCTCGGCGCAACAGGTCGGCATCACCCAGCGAAAACCCTGCAAGGATCTGCGCTGCCTGCATTACCTGCTCCTGGTACACGAAAATACCGTAAGTCTCAGCGAGGATCCCTTCGAGAAGCGGATGCGGATATTGCACTGCCGCCCGCCCATTCTTGCGGTCGCCAAACATCGGGATATTGTCCATCGGCCCCGGCCGATAGAGCGAAACCAGCGCAATAATATCGCCGAAGCCCGTCGGTTTTACCGCAGCCAGCGTCCGCCGCATACCTTCGGACTCAAGCTGGAACACCCCAACCGTGTCGCCCTTCTGGAGCAGCGCATAGACCGCTTCGTCATCCCAGCCGAGCGTATCGAGGTCGGGCCGGTGCCCCTCGCGCGCCTCGATGGAATTCAGCGCGCGCTGCAATACCGAAAGCGTTTTCAATCCCAGGAAATCGAACTTCACCAATCCAGCAGCTTCGGCGTATTTCATGTCGAACTGCGTCACCGGCATGTCCGAACGCGGATCGCGGTACAGTGGCACCAGCCGGTCGAGCGGCCGGTCGCCGATCACCACCCCGGCGGCGTGCGTCGATGAATGCCGCGGCAACCCCTCCAGCTTCATCGCCAGATCGAACAGCCGCCGAACATCGGTATCCGATTTATACGCCTGCGACAGCTCGCTCACACCGTTCAGCGCACGCTTCAGATCCCACGGATCGGTCGGATGGTTCGGCACCAGCTTGGCCAGCCGGTCGACCTGCCCATAGCTCATTTGCAGGACGCGCCCGGTATCCTTCAGCACCGCGCGCGATTTCAGCCGTCCGAAGGTAATGATCTGCGCCACATGATCGCGGCCGTATTTGGCCTGCACATAACGGATCACTTCCTCGCGCCGCGTTTCACAGAAATCGATATCGAAATCGGGCATCGACACGCGCGCGGGGTTCAGGAATCGTTCGAACAGCAGTCCGAGTTTGAGCGGATCGAGATCGGTTATCGTCAGCGCCCAGGCAACGACCGACCCTGCCCCCGATCCACGCCCCGGCCCCACCGGAATGTCGTTGGTCTTTGCCCATTTGATGAAATCGGCAACGATCAGGAAATAGCCCGAAAAGCCCATCGAGGTGATGACGTCGGCTTCAAAGGTCAGGCGGTTGTAATAAATCTGCCGTTCATCGGTGTCGATGATGCCCGCAATTTCTAGCCGCTTTTCCAGCCCTGCCAGCGCGTCGTCGCGCAATTGCTGATCCTCGGCACCCCGGTCACCGGCGAGACTGGGCAGAATAGGATCGCGCTTCGGAGCGACCGCCGCGCAACGCTGGGCGACGACCATTGTATTCGCCAGTGCCTCAGGCAGATCGGCGAATATCTCGCGCATTTGCTTGCCCGTTTTAATCCATGTCTCGCGGCTGCTTTTGCGGCGGTCGTCATTCTCGACATACTCGCCGTCGGCAATGCACAGCATCGCGTCATGCGCGTCGAAGAAATCTGGCTCGGCGTAAAATGCGGGGTTGGTGGCGACAAGGGGCAGATCGCGGGCATAGGCCAGATCGATCAGCGCATTTTCCGCCGCTTCCTCGGTGGCGTCACCACGCCTACTGAGTTCGATGTATAGCCGTTTTGGAAACAGCGATTGCAGCGTGTCGAGATAGCCCGAAGCCGCATCCGCCTGCCCCGCCGCGAGCAGCCGCGCCAAAGCGCCCTCGCCGCCCGCAGTGAGCGCGATCAGCCCGTCGGTTTTGCCGACTAACTGTTCCAGCGTAACATGCGCGTCGAGTTCTTCGGGCCGGTCAAGGTGCGCCATCGACGCCAGACGGCACAAATTGTCGTATCCACCCGCATCCTGAGCATATACCGCCAGCCAGTCGCGGGTGAAGCTGCTGCCACCACGATCGGGCCGCTTTATGCCGATCAGCATGCCGATGATGGGTTGAACGCCCTTTGCTTTTGCGCCGTCCTGGAAAGGCATTACGCCGTAGAGGCCGTTGCGGTCGCAGATCGCTATCGCCGGAAAACCGAGCTTTTTGGCCGCGTCGCCAATTTCCTTCGGCTCGATCGCACCCTCCAACATGGTGTATGCCGAGAAGACGCGTAGAGGAACGAAAGGGACGTATGGCATTGGCAAAGCCTAACCGCCTCATCACCGATTCGACAACCGCGACGACAGGCTTAATTGTGGACAATCATGCAGGCTGGGCCAACAACCGCTCGATATCCTTCGCCAGTGCTTCGGGTTTCACCTGCGGGCCGTGCCGTGCGACCACCTCGCCCTGTTTGTTGACCAGAAATTTGGTGAAGTTCCACTTTATCCCGCGTGAACCCATCAGGCCCGCTTGCTGCTGCTTCATGTAGGCCCAGAGCGGGTCGGCACTGTCGCCGTTGACATCGACCTTCGCCATCAGCGGAAAAGTGACATCATAGGTCAGCGAGCAGAAATTCTTGATCTCATCCTCGTCGCCCGGTTCCTGCGATCCGAACTGGTTGCAGGGGAAAGCCAGCACTTCGAAGCCTTGATCGGCATATTTGCGGTGAAGCGCCTCCAGCCCTTCATATTGCGGCGTGAACCCGCATTTTGATGCGGTGTTGACGACTAGCAAGACTTTGCCTTTGTAATCGGCAAGGTTTTGGCTTTTGCCGCCGGGCAGGGCTGCGGTGAAATCGAAAACGCTCATGTTGTACTCCATCAAATGCTTGTCAAAACCCCATCATGCAGCCGAACCACACGGTCCATCTTCGCTGCCATCCGCTCGTTATGCGTGGCGACGAGTGCCGATGATCCTTCGCCGCGCACCAGCGCCATAAACTCGGCAAGTACAACATCGGCGGTTTTCTCATCCAGATTGCCGGTCGGCTCATCCGCCAACACTAGCTTCGGGCGATTGGCAAGCGCGCGGGCGACGGCGACGCGTTGTTGCTCGCCGCCTGACAGTTTTGACGGGCGGTGGTGCAACCGCTCGGCAAGGCCGAGCTTG
>JAYTAP010000027.1:0-4554 GCA_043737475.1 Sphingomonas sp. | reverse complement strand
GATCAGCAACGCCAGCCGGCGCGTCGCTTCTCGGTTGATGGGCACGCGCCACAATAGTGTCGCAAGCAGCAGGCCCTGCACAGCACAAATCAACAGCGTAGTGCTCATTGGCCCGAACACAATCATCGCCACGCGTATACCTCAGTGCGGGCGGTCATGGAACTGCATGTTGAACGGGACTCGCGCTAGGGGTGGAGCGGATACGTTTCTCGCCACCATCTTTTTCGGGACCGGTTCATCTGACATCGGATTATCAACGCAGCCGCTTCCGCCAAAATTACGGACGTTCAACTCTTACACCAAATCCCTTGGTTGCTGCCGTTCGTTCACGCGATGCATAGACGACGGGAAAATTGGGGCTTGGCCCATCACCGCTAAGCGGTGCACTGGGGATGGATGATTACGCCATCTTCCGTGCTGACCTTTTGGTTCGACGAGCTCGCGCCCGAGCAGCTGTTCAAGCGCGACGACGCCGTGGATGCCCAAATCGCGCATCGTTTTGGCAAGCTCCATAGTGAACTGGCCTGCGCCGTCCCGCCCGATTGGGCCGCGACACCGCGCTCGCTCCTCGCGGCCGTTATCGTTCTCGATCAGTTCAGCCGTAACCTATTCCGCGGGGACGCGCGCGCGTTTGCGCAAGACTCGACTGCGTTGGCGCTGGCAGAACATGCCATTTCGCACGGATGGGACACGGCCCTGTCATTACGGGAAAAGCAGTTTCTCTACATGCCGCTGATGCATTCCGAAGTTCTAGTAGACGTCAAACGTTGCATCTCGCTGATGCACACGGCTGGGCATGCGGCAGGCGAAGCCTTCGCCGAGCGCCACGCGACCGTCATCGCCCGGTTCGGCCGCTACCCAGCCCGGAACGCAGCACTGAGGCGCGAAACGACGCCCGAAGAGGATGCCTTTCTCAGTGCGAGCCCCGACGGGTTCTAGCGGGGACTGCAGCATGAGAGCGACAGGTTTGTCGTGGATTGCTGACAGGCAAGCTTCACGGGTCAGATTGGCTAGACCGGACGAAAAGCACGATTGCAAAAGCGACTTCTATCACGCCCACCACTACAGCAATATTGGTCGGCCAGGTTACAAACCCGAGCACTGTGCTGACGCCAACGGCGGTCAACGCCGTACCGAGTGCCCAAAACAGTCCGTCGCCATAAATGGTGCGAAAGATAAAATAGCGAGCACCGATCGTGATTGCCATGATTGGAAACACAAAGGCCGGGCTGATCCGAAGCAACGCGTAGGCAATCAGCAGTCCCGCAAACAATGAAAATGTGCTCTCGAGCCCAAGGCGATCAAGTGGGTTCCCCTTACCAGGCTTCGGCGCGCGCAGCAAAACACGCGCGATAAAGAGCCCGATTGGCACAATTGCCATTCCGCCAAAAAAGAGCACGACAAAGGCCTGAGCCACATCAGAGCGAGCCCATACAAATCCAGCAACAACCCAAACAACGCCCGAGACAAGAACACCAGGCGCTCCGCCGACGTGAGCGGTGCGCATTGCATTCTGTGCTGCCTTTAACTGCATCGCCACGCCCCAATCACGCCGGACAGTTTGCACAGGGGATCAATTTCCGCAATCGGACCGTTTCCGGTCGGGATTAAATGTCTAAAAAGTTGTCGGGAGCGGACGTCGAACTCGCTTGCCTCATTTGCGGCAGAAATCGCTATCATCTGGACCTTAAGCCCGCGAGGAGCCATCCCTCGAAGCAGCCGTTTGTTCACCTTGGCTGAAAGTGCTGTGAAACAAGGTACATTAGCGAGATTGTAAAGCCCGCAAGTGACCAACAGTTACAGTTGTCCAACAAGGGGCTAGCGGCATTTGGGGCAAAGCCGAACAACCAATTGAACGATCATCCGATTGGGTAGTCCAATCAAATCTGGTTGAGCGACACGCCAGCGACATCGCTCAGAAACTGCGCTTGACCGTTATGTAGGGCGTCACATGCGGGTTCCGCCCGCGTTCTTCGAACGCAAAGGGTACTGGATTGGCGCGGCTTGGCGAAAAAAACGTTCGGAAGCGCGCCGCTGGCCGGTCGAGAATATTGCGTGCGCCGACGCGAATGCTCGTCGTCTTATCGGGCCGATACTCGGCGAATATGCTGGCATAGGGTTGAATTCCGCGAAACGTGTCGAGTTCATCCTGCCGATAGGTTGTCGAGCTCGAGGATGCTTCCACGTCCAATCCCCAGGCCATTTTGCCCAAATCCTGACGGAAGTTGATGCGCCAATATGCCAGTGAATTGCCGGAAAATCTTCGTTTCTGCCCGGTGTAGGGGTCGCGGACCGATGTATCGACGATCGATCCGTAGAGCGTCAGCCGCCCGCCCTTGATCCCCAGCTTACCCAGAGGCGCGTCGATCGTTCCGCGCCAGATGAGCTCGCGGCCATTGCCGATATTGCCCGGTGCGTCGAAACCCTCGGGCGTCGGCACACGGTCCTGTAGCAGCGAAATGCTCGTGTAGCCCAGTTCGAGCTTGATCAGCCCGTCGCCGAGCAGGGGCCGGTCAAGCGTCACCAGCGCGCTCCATGCACGCTGTGGTAGCAGGCCTGCGTTGCCGCCATTGACGCGATCGTTCGTCAGTTCGGCAACCGAGATGAAATCCTCGAACTGGAGCTGAGCAACGGTGCGCTGGAGCGATAACTGCGCATGGAGATCGGAAAGTCGCCAGTCGATCGATAGTTTCGGCTTGAGAAATTTGAGCGTTCGTTCGGCCGTCGCGTCCCCGCTCACGGTCAGACGCGACGCTTCGAAGGTCAGTCCGCCATCGACCTTCAGATTGCGTGCAAGCTGTCGCCCTACGTTGACGAAGGTCTCGCCGCGAATTTCCTTCACCGTTGCATCATCGATCGGCAAGTCGATGACGGTTCGCGTGCCGCCGGCGCCAAAGATCGACAAGTCGACGTTGCTGACAAGACGGTTCAGCGCCCCCTCTGCCCCCAATTCGACGTTCCATCCGCTCCAGCCCTGTCGGCTCCACGTCAGGCGCGCTAGGGTTTCCTCGCGCTCATCGACGAGAAACTGCTCGGACCCGCCGATGACGCTCGCGCTGATCCGGTTCAACGAGGTGTCACGGTTCTCGCGATGTCGCCGTGTCACGAGGCCAACCAGCTTGATCCCGCCGCCAGCGAGCGGCCGCGTCACGTCACCGCCGATTTCAATGTCGCGCCTGTTATAGCGCTGGAACAGCCGGTCGTCGCGGATTGGTCCTACTGCGGGAAACACATCATTATTTTGTGTCAAGCTGAAGCGGTCGAAGGCAATCCGGCCGTTAAGATGCGCAGTCTTGTTGACGCCACCATTAAAATCCCACGCCGATGAAAACGCATAATTCGGGGCACGGATATCATTGAACTTGCCCCGGAATTCGGTTTGCTGGCCCGTGACGAGTGAGGTGATGCGGTCGAAGCCTTCTTCCGGGAAGTCTCCGGCCGAGACATTTGCGGCGACGGTGAAGCTCGACTGCCCCCGTTTGAGCACGACCGAGGCGCTGCCCTCGGGATAGATATTGCCGGTCTGCACGCGGTAGGCGCTTGCCTCGACAGTTCCCGACAGGCCGTCGCCGGCGACCAGCACGACGTTGGCGACTTGCGGCTTACCGGTGTAGTCCGAGCCGAACTGATCGCCCGGCGCCACTTCGATCCGCGCGACACGACCCGCCGGGATGCGCGCCAGCACGGTGTCGAGCGCATCGGATTTCGACGATGGCCGCTGTCCGTCGATCACGACGTTGCCCGCAGCGCCCGAGAAGCCGCGCACATCCTGGTTCCCGGTATCCAGGCTGAAACCTGGCAGCCGCTGAACCATCTGCAACGCGGTTGATGGCGCATATTGCGCAAAATATGCAGCGTCATAGCTTTGGCGAGCCGCCCCGTCAGCCGTGGCAGCGGGCTGTGCCTGCGACAGCGCAGGTAAGAATGCCGGGGCTTGTCCAAACGCGGGGGCGGCGGTGTTTGCCAAAGGGATGACCGTAACGAGCACGAGCGCGGTGAACGCTCGCAGGGCAAGGTTTGGCATCATTATAATCCTGATTAGCGAGCGGTTACGGGGTCAGTCGTCGTCACCGGCGGGCGGCCGGGCTGGGGTTGGCGGATGCGGCGGGTGAGGCGGGGCAACGATGGGTGGCCAGGCGTTGTGATGGCGCTTCTCACGCATGGCTTGGTCGACCTCCGCACGCGCTTCGTTTGCCCTACTTCGCGCTTCTGCAGCAGCACGGACCAGATCGGCACTGACGCCCCGCATGCTTAACTGGACGAGTTCTTCGGGCGACGGGCGTGGTCTTCCGGTGCGAGTGATCTCGCGGACGTAATCGGGGGTCACGCCCTGCACACGCAGTGCGATCAGTTGGCCCGCGCTCAGGCGCGGATAGCCTGCAGCGGCCATGGCGCGGACGTCGTCCGGACCGATTCCGTGAACCGCAAGTGCGGCAATCTTGCTCCCGGTAAGGTCGGTATAACCGAGTGCTGCCATCTCGCGCAGCCATTCGGGAGTCACACCATGGGTACTTATCGCAACAAGTTCGCCCGGCGTAAAACTTGGCGTTGACG
>JAYTAP010000026.1:0-29575 GCA_043737475.1 Sphingomonas sp. | reverse complement strand
CGCATATAGTGTCGAGCGCGCCCGGTTCAACAATGTTCCCATCATAGGCCGCGTCGATCAGCATATTCTTGAAATCGCCGAGGAAGGCATCGGCGATCGGGAGCACCGAGAGCGCTTCAGCACAGGTCAGCACAAGTGCGGGATGGCGCACAAGTCCCGCCAAGATCGCGCGACCGTAAAGGCTTTCGATACCGCCACCGATGGCGCGGGCTTTTACCGACGCAGGGCCATGCGGTCCGGGTGTCATCTGGCGGAATTTGCCGCGCTCTCGCGCGACGAATGGCGCGCGCGTAAAGAACAAGGCGTCGAACCGCTCTCGGATGGCCCCATTATAGTGACGGCGAACTTCAGGGTCGGCTATGGTCGCGATATGTTCGGTCAGGCGATGCTTCAGCCCGGCGCGCTGTTCGGGCGTCTTGAGCGGGGCGGATGCTCGTTCGGTCTCCCAAAGATAGTCGACAAGAGGTTGGGCCGTCTCGGCGAGTGCTTCAAAAGCAGCACCGCCACCCGATTTTACGACGTCGTCGGGGTCCTGCCCGGGCGGCAGCGTCACGATGCTAAGGGAGCGGCCTGGGCCCAGCATCGGCATGGCTCGGAGCACGGCGCGCATCGCGGCCTTGCGCCCAGCATTGTCGCCGTCAAAGCACAGGATTGGCTCGTCGGCTAACCGCCACATCCGCTCGATCTGTGCCTCGGTTAACGCGGTGCCCATCGGTGCAATCACTTCGTCGATACCGGCTCCTGCCAGCGCAATGGCATCCATATAGCCCTCGACCGCGATCAGGCGGGTCGATTTGCGCGAGGCCGGTCCGGCACGGTCAAGGTTCCAGAGCGTGCGGCCCTTGTCGAACAGCGGCGTATCGGGCGAATTGAGGTATTTCGGCTCGCCTGCGCCCATAATGCGGCCGCCAAAGGCAATGCATCGACCGCGCGGATCGCGGATCGGGATCATCAGGCGACCGCGGAACCGGTCGTACGGCGCTTTGTCATCGACCTCGATGAGCAACCCTGCCTCGATCAGCATGGCGTCGCCAAAGCGCGCGAGCGCCGTTTTCAGTTTCCCTCGGCTGTCGGGCGCAAATCCGATGCCAAAAGCTGCGACGAGTTCGGAAGAGACACCGCGCTTGTCGAGATAATCCCGAGCTTCGGCGCCTTCGATGCCCTCCAGTTGTTCGGCAAACCACGTCTGCGCTGCAGCCATGACGTCATGCAGACCGCTCTGCTGCTCGGCGCGTTCGGCAGCGCGGGGATCCGGCGCAGGCATGTCCATCCCGGCACCGGCCGCAAGCTCCTTGACCGCATCGATGAACGGTAAACCCTGCTGCTCGGTCATCCAGCGGATTGCGTCGCCATGCGCGCTGCACCCGAAGCAATGATAAAATCCTTTGTCGTCGTTTACATAAAAAGACGGGGTCTTTTCATTGTGGAAAGGACAGGGCGCTTTCCATTCGCGACCTGCGCGCTGCAATTTCAGCGACTTCCCGACAAGCGCAGACAGCAGTGTCCGGCTGCGCAGTTCATCCAAAAAGGCGGGGGACAGTGCCACCTATGCCAGCGATGCCTTCACCAGCGCGCTGGCTTTGCTCATGTCGAGTTCGCTTGCGTGGCGGTCTTTCAACGCGGCCATCACGCGGCCCATGTCCTTCACGCCGGTCGCACCGACTTCGGCCTTGATGGCTTCGATGGCGAGGATCGTTTGCGCTTCGGTCAGCTGCTGCGGCAGGAAGCGTTCGATAACGGTAACTTCGGCGGCTTCCTTCGCGGCGAGTTCCGGGCGGTTGCCGGTCGTGAACATCTCGATCGATTCGCGGCGCTGCTTGACCATTTTGTGAAGGACTTCGACGACGAGCACATCGTCATCGTCGGGTGACTTTCCGGTGCGCGCTTCGATGTCGCGGTTCTTGATCGCAGACTGGATCAGGCGGATCGTGCCCAGCGTATCGGCGTCGCGTGCTTTCATCGTCGCAATCTGCGCCGCCTGAATATCGTCTCGAATCATCGGTTCTCTCTCGGAAACCTCGGCCTTAGCCGCATTGCATTTTCGTTACCAGAATTGACCGCGTGCGAGTCGCGGCTTAGGGACCACCGCTTAGCGACATCGCTGACCGATCCCTCCAACGGAGCCTTTTCCGCATGGCTGACACTTCGCGCGCCACTGGCATACTTGTGCTCGCAGACGGCACCGTAGTCCATGGTCGTGGTTTTGGCGCGGAAGGCGCGGCGGTCGGAGAGGTGTGCTTCAATACCGCGATGACCGGCTATCAGGAAATCATGACCGACCCGTCCTACGCGGCGCAAATCGTCACATTCACCTTTCCGCACATCGGCAATGTCGGCGCGAATGTCGAGGACATGGAAGCGACGAATGCCCATGCGGTGGGGTGCATCGTCCGCGAGGACGTGACCGCGCCTTCGAATTTCCGAAGCACGGGCGGGTTCGACCAGTGGCTGCGCGTCAACGGGCGGATTGGGCTGGCCGGGGTCGATACGCGGGCTTTGACGCGGCGCATTCGAAAGCTTGGCGCGCCCAATGCCGTGATCGCGCATCGCAAGGACGGGGTGTTCGACGTGGCCGAGCTGCTCGCTTTGGCGCGCGAATGGCCGGGGCTGGAGGGGACCGATCTGGCCAAGCCGGTAACGACGTTGCAGAGTTATGGGTGGGACAAGGGGCTGTGGTCTCTCCAAAAGTTAGTCAAAAGTGAGTCCAGGGATTCTTGGCGACCCAAAGTCGTCGCAATCGACTATGGTATCAAAAGCAATATCTTGAACCATCTTGTTGATATCGGGTCTGAAGTGTTAGTCGTTCCTGCGACCGCGACGTTCGACGACATCATGGCCCACGAACCCGATGGCCTGTTCCTGTCGAACGGCCCCGGCGATCCGGCGGCGACGGGGGAGTATGCGGTGCCGGTAATCCGCAAGTGGCTGGACACGGGCAAGCCGCTGTTCGGGATTTGTCTGGGGCATCAGCTGCTGGGCCTCGCGGTCGGCGCGAAGACCGTGAAGATGCACCAGGGTCACCGCGGCGCGAACCACCCGGTCAAGCGGCTGTCCGATGGGCGGGTCGAGATCACGAGCATGAACCACGGCTTTGCGGTGGACTCAGGCACGCTGCCGGCGAATGCACGCGAGACGCATGTGAGTTTGTTCGACGGGTCGAACTGCGGTTTTGAACTGACCGACGCGCCTGCATTCAGCGTGCAATATCATCCTGAAGCAAGCCCGGGGCCGCAGGATAGCCAGTATCTGTTCGAGCGGTTTGTAGGGATGATGGATAAGTGAAGTCTTGGCAGCGAGCGGCGGCAACGGTCGTTTGTGCGGGGCTCGCGTTGATGGCGGCCCCTGTTTTATTGGGTCTAATGCTGGCTGGCATGTTCTGGCTGGCGTCTGAAAGAACGATTTACCAGCGGGTTCAATCGCCCGACCAAAGGATAGAAGCTCGCGTCCAGTTTGATGACGCGGGCGCAGCAACGGGGTGGGCAAAGGTTGTATATCTGCGTCCCAAATGGATTCCGCTCGACATGCCACAGTTCAGTTGCCGAGCATTTTGGGGTGACGGCACTAACAACGTGAAGCTCATTTGGACGCAAAGAAACGAGCTTCAAATCAGACACGGATTTCGGAAAGACGAAGTTATGGAGCTTGTTCGCAAATGCAGCGGTACTTGGATTGTATCGGTCTTCGATCCAACTTTAGTTTCGGCAGACCCAGATGCCTAAACGCACCGACATTTCCTCTATCCTAGTTATCGGCGCCGCTTCTCCCTCCCCGGCGGGGAGGGTCGGGGAGGGGGAGCGTCGCGGAGCGGCGCGTTCCAATTTGTTGGCTTGGTGCACCCCCTCCCGCTCGCGTTCCGCGAGTCGCCTCCCCCTCGAGGGGGAGGTGGTCTTAGGGTCGGGCGTTTCGCAGGTTTTGGAGGATGTCTTCAAGCACGCCGTCGATGTTTGTGAGCACATCATGATTCCAGTAGCGGATGATCTGATACCCATGCGCTTCGATGATTGCTGTCCGTTCGACGTCGACAGTGCTTTCCGCATGTTGGCCGCCGTCGAGTTCGATCGCGATGCGGGCGGTGCGCTCGGCGAAGTCGACTACAAAATTGCCGATTGGGAATTGCCTGGTGAATTTGTGACCAGCGAGTTGTTTGCTGCGCAGGTGCTGCCAAAGGCGGATTTCGGCGTCGGTCGGTTCCTTGCGAAGTTTTCGGGCGATTGGCGTCAGGCGTTTTGTTGTCATCTAGGCCTCCTCCCCGTCGGGGAGGAGGTTGGTGGAGGGGGAGCGCGAAAACGCGTCCGCACTCAAAGTTCGCGTGCGGTCCACCCCCACCCAACCCTCCCCCTCGAGGGGGAGGGCTTTTGCAGCGTGATTGCTCATAGAGCGCACTTTATACGGAAGCCGCTTGTTCACCATGCCCAAACGCACTGACATTTCCTCGATCCTCATCATCGGCGCAGGCCCCATTGTCATCGGGCAGGCGTGCGAGTTCGATTATTCGGGGACGCAGGCGGTCAAGGCGTTGAAGGCGGAAGGCTACCGGATCATCCTCGTCAATTCGAACCCGGCGACGATCATGACCGATCCCGAGTTGGCCGATGCGACCTATATCGAGCCGATCACGCCCGAAATCGTTGCGAAGATCATCGAGAAGGAGCGGCCGGACGCCGTGCTGCCGACGATGGGCGGGCAGACGGCGCTGAATACGGCGCTGGCGCTGTTCAATGATGGGACGCTGGCGAAATATGGTGTCGAGATGATCGGTGCGGATGCCGAGGCGATCGACAAGGCCGAGGACCGGATCAAGTTCCGCGATGCGATGACGAAGATCGGGCTGGAAAGCGCGCGGTCGGGCATTGCGCATACGCTCGATGAGGCGCTGACGGTGCTCGAGCGGACGGGGTTGCCGTCGATCATCCGGCCTTCGTTTACGATGGGGGGCACCGGGGGCGGGATCGCGTATAACCGCGAGGAATTCATCGAGATCGTGCGCGGGGGCCTTGACGCGTCGCCGACGACCGAAGTCCTGATCGAGGAATCGCTGCTCGGCTGGAAAGAATATGAGATGGAAGTCGTTCGGGACAGGAACGACAATTGCATCATCATCTGTTCGATCGAGAATATCGACCCGATGGGGGTGCATACCGGAGACAGCATCACGGTCGCGCCCGCGCTGACGCTGACGGACAAGGAATATCAGATCATGCGCAATGCTTCGATCGCGTGTCTGCGCGAGATCGGGGTGGAGACCGGCGGGTCGAACGTGCAATTCGCGGTGAACCCTGCCGATGGCCGACTGATCGTGATCGAGATGAACCCGCGCGTGTCACGGTCTTCGGCACTGGCTTCGAAGGCCACCGGTTTCCCGATAGCCAAGGTCGCGGCGTTGCTCGCGGTGGGCTATACGCTGGACGAGGTGCAGAACGACATTACCGGGGCGACGCCGGCGTCGTTCGAGCCGACGATCGATTATGTCGTGACCAAAATCCCGCGCTTTGCCTTCGAGAAGTTCAAGGGGGCCGAGCCGCTGCTGTCGACCGCGATGAAGTCAGTCGGCGAAGTGATGGCGATCGGGCGGAATATCCATGAGTCGTTGCAAAAGGCGCTGCGGGGCCTTGAGACGGGGTTGTCGGGATTCAACTTTGTCGATGAATTGAAGGGCGCGTCGAAGGACGATTTGATCGCGGCACTGTCACGGGCAACGCCCGACCGGTTGCTGGTGGCGGCGCAGGCGTTGCGCGAGGGGATGTCGGTTGCCGAGGTTCATGCGGTTGCCAAATATGATCCGTGGTTTCTGGAGCGGATTGCCGAGATCGTTGCGGCAGAGGTCGAGGTTTGCACGAACGGATTGCCCCGTGATTCGGAGGGGATGCGGCGGCTAAAATCGATGGGATTTTCGGACAAGCGGCTGGCGTTTCTGGCGTTGCAGTCGGCGAATTTGTCGGATGCGAGTATGGCGCGTGGTTCCGGGCTGATCCGCGATGCTGTCGTCGCGATGACGGGGGGTGTGACTGAAAGCGACGTGCGGGCGCTGCGCCACCGGCTGGGTGTGCGGCCGGTGTACAAGCGGATCGATACTTGTGCGGCGGAGTTCGCCGCAAAAACGCCGTATATGTATTCGACGTATGAGGCCCCTTCGTTCGGCGAGCCAGAATGTGAGGCGGCGCCTTCGGATCGCGAGAAGATCGTCATTCTGGGCGGCGGGCCGAACCGGATCGGGCAGGGGATCGAGTTCGATTATTGCTGCTGCCACGCTTGCTATGCACTGTCGGGCGCAGGTTATGAAACGATCATGGTCAACTGCAACCCGGAGACAGTGTCGACCGATTACGACACGTCGGACCGGCTGTATTTCGAGCCGCTGACGGCCGAGGATGTGCTTGAGATTTTGCATGTCGAGCAGAAGAACGGCACGCTGAAGGGCGTGATCGTCCAATTTGGGGGGCAGACGCCGCTTAATCTGGCCAAGGCATTGAGCGAAGCGGGCATCCCGATTCTGGGAACGTCACCCGCCGCAATCGACCTTGCCGAAGACCGCGAGCAGTTTGCGGCGCTCGTCAACAAGCTGGGGCTGAAGCAGCCCGAAAACGGTATTGCGCGCAGCCGCGACGAAGCGGTCGCGGTGGCCGAGCGCATTGGCTATCCGGTACTGATGCGACCGAGTTTCGTGCTTGGCGGGCGCGCGATGGAGATTGTCGATACGCCCGCACAGCTCGACAATTACATCGCCACCGCCGTGCTCGTCTCGGGCGATGCGCCGGTGCTGATCGATCGGTATCTGCGCGATGCGATCGAAGTCGATGTCGACGCTGTGGCCGACGGGGTGGACGTGACCGTTGCCGGGATCATGCAGCATATCGAGGAGGCGGGCGTGCATTCGGGGGACAGTGCCTGTTCGCTGCCGCCGTATAGCTTGCCGCCCGAAATCGTGGCCGAGATCGCGCGGCAGACCGATGTGCTGGCGCGGGCGCTGTCCGTGCGCGGACTGATGAACATCCAGTTCGCGGTGAAAGACGGCGCGGTTTACATCATCGAAGTCAATCCGCGCGCGTCGCGCACTGTGCCGTTTGTCGCCAAAGCGACGGGGGCTGCGGTGGCGAAAATAGCGGCGCGGGTGATGGCAGGCGAGATGCTGGTAGATCTGCCGAAGCTTGGGGCGTCGGGTAATTTCGTTGCGGTCAAGGAAGCGGTGTTCCCGTTTGCGCGCTTCCCGGGCGTCGATCCGGTGTTGTCGCCTGAAATGAAATCGACGGGTGAAGTCATGGGGATCGACGACGATTTCCCGACCGCCTTCGCCAAGGCGCAACTGGGGGCAGGGATGGTGCTGCCTCGCGAAGGCGCGTTGTTCGTGTCGGTGAAGGACAGCGACAAGCCGGTGGTGCTGCCTGCGGTGAAAACGCTGGCGGGGCTCGGGTTTGAAATCGTCGCGACGAGTGGCACGGCGGACTATCTCCAGCGGCAGGGCATTACCGTGACGCACGTCAACAAGGTGGCGCAGGGGCGGCCGCACATCGTCGACCGGATTAAGGACGGCGACATCCAGCTGATCTTCAATACGACCGAAGGGTGGCAATCGCTGAAAGATTCGGCGGAAATCCGTAAGTCGGCGCTGACGGGTAGGGTGTGCTCGTTCACGACGGCGGCAGCTTCGGTCGCGGCTGCGCAAGCGATTGCTGCACTGCAAACACGCGGGCTTGAAGTCGCGTCGCTCCAGTCTTATCATCGGCGGCTGACAAGCTGATCCCGACAGCGCGACAGAATGGCGCTCCCGTCACCGGGGGCCGGATGGCTTTTGAATAGGAAGACGCGAGGATATGGCGACAGTCGACAAAATGCCGATGCTGGCCGAGGGGCAGAAAATGCTCATCGCCGATCTGTCGCGCCTGAAGGCCGAGCGGCCCGAAATCATCGACTCGATCGAGGAAGCGCGTGCGCACGGCGACCTTTCGGAAAACGCGGAATACCACGCCGCCAAGGAGCGGCAGGGCCAGGTCGAAGCAATGATCGGCGACATCGAATCGAAATTGAGCCGTGCGATGGTCATCGATCCCGTTGCGCTGTCCGGTGACAAGATCGTCTTCGGCGCGACGGTCACGCTGCTCGACGAAGAAGAAAAGCCGGTCAAATATCAGATTGTCGGTGAAACCGAAGCCGATGCAAAATCGGGACGGATTTCCTACAATTCGCCGCTTGGACGCGCGCTGATCGGTCGCAAGGTCGATGACGACGTCGAAGTGACGGTCCCGTCAGGCGACAAATATTATCAGGTCTCGAAAATCGAGTTTATCTAGCGTGGCAGCGGGCGGACGGCCTGCACGGCTGACCTACATCATCACTGCTGTAACCGTGCTTGCCCATTTTGCCGGTTTGCTGCTGACATCGGGCGGCTTCATGACCGAGCAGATGGGATTCATCCCGTTACGTTTTTCGGCCGAGGCGCAGGGTTTTGTCGTGCCTGCCTGGCTGACGCCGCTGACCGCAACTTTGGCGCACGGCGACTTTTTTCATCTGGGTTTCAACATATTGATGCTCGTCTATTGCGGACGATCGGTCGAGGCCGTCTTGGGGACAGGGCCGATGGCAGCGCTTTATGTGATCGGTGCCTATGTTGCCGCCGCCGGACAGTTCATCGTGGGACCGGCATCGCCCGTCCCGATGATCGGGGCTTCGGGTGCGATTTCGGCCGTAATTGCCGTTTACGCGCTTTTGTTCGGGCGCAACGATGTCAAGCGCTGGGGACCGATTCCGGCGCATTGGGTGCGCGCGATCTGGCTCGCGGTGGCGTGGACGGCGATCCAGTGGATGATCGGGCTCGTTTCAGGCGGCGGTGGCTATGAGATTGCAACGGCAGCGCATATCGGCGGGTTTCTTGCCGGGCTCGCGCTTGCCCGACCGCTGCTGGCGTGGCGCTACCGCAGCGCTTAGCTGCCGCGTGACTCGCGCAGTTGCGCAAAAGGATGCACGGCGACGCTGTTGTCTCGATAGCGCGTGAGCTTCGGGCCAGCCAGTGACCAGCGCAAAGGCTTGGCAATCGGGATGTAACCGGCATGTTCAGCGTAAGCCGCATCGGCGCGTGCGATTGCTGCGGATCGCTGGCCAAGGCTCGGTGCGGCGCGTGCTTCGAAAAGGGCAAAATTGCCGGCCGTGCTGCAACTGAGATTATAGGCACATCCCGTCCGCGTCAGATACCAGTTCGCGCTGCTGTTCGGCGCGACTTCGTCGATCAGGCGCAGGTCGCCATCCTCGTCGGCAAACGGTACGCGCAGTGCGCGCACACCGATTTTTTGGAAATCGGCTCGCAATCGCGCAAACAGGATTTCCATCCCTGGACCCGAGGGAAGGGCGATACGAACCGGCGAGATAGCGCCGCGCGCGTTTTCCCATGCAGCAATCCGGCGTCTTGCCAGATCGATTCTCTCACTCTGATTGCTGTTTGCCCAACTTGGCAGAGCAGGCGGCCGTCCGCTGTCGAACTGGGTTGCGAGCAATTGCGCCATCATCGTCCAGCGCGGGATGACGAGCGCGCGGGCGATTTCTTCACGATCGATCGCCATCGCCAGTGCTTCGCGCAGCGTCCGCTCTTTCAAGAACGAAGCGCGCGAAGTGATCGCGAGGCCGAACAGGCCTTCAGCGGGATCACGCCGCAATCGCGCCGTCCCCGTCAATTTCCCCGCCTCGACATAGGGCCAATCAGCAACCGTCCCGCCGAGCACAAGATCGCTGGTGCCATTAATAAAACGGGCTACCGCCAGCGATGCGCGTCCGCCTTTTACGTGCACGCGCCGCGCATCGACCGGCGTTTCATCGTCGCCCTGAACTGCCATCGGGTCGGCAGTCGGTCGAAAAACAAGTGCATTTCCGGCACGTCCCGCGATACGCCAGGGCCCAAGCCCGGAGCCGTTGCGGCGAATTCCGAGCTCAGGCTGGGCCAGCAGTTGAAGCATATTCGGCCGCGGTGTCTTCAGCCGGATCTCCACGACCCGGCCCGTCATGCCGACGACAGCGTCGATCGCGCCGAGCAGCGGCTTCAACCGGTTTTCGCTGTTGGCGGCAATGGCACGATTAAGGCTTGCGGCAACATCTTGCCCGGTCACGTCACGGCCATCGCGCCATTTGAGCCGCTGAATGCGGAAAATGATACTGCGCCCGTCATCGGTCACAACCCAGCTTTCGGCGAGCGCGGGCTCGATCTGTCCGCTGGCATCGAAGCCGACAAGGCCCATCGCGGTTTCGCGCATGAGGATGCTACGCGACGGATCGAGCGTTTCGCGGTCGGGATCGCCAAGTTTTGGCGGCGCGCCGATGATGCTGATGTCGATACGGTTCGGATCGTCGGCAGGCGCGCACCCGGTAACGAAGAGCATGACCATGACGGCAACGCGCAAGCGGCGTGGTGAACCAGTATCGTGCCCGAATTTCATCATCAATGCCCAAGCTCGACGTAACGGTATCCGGTATCGCCGGGCGTTAGCAAGGCGTCGCGGGCTGGTGTTCAGGATGCAGAGCGATCACGCACGATGAGCAGATACATGACCGGCGTCACGACGCGGCTCAACAAGGTGGACGAAATCAAGCCGCCGATGATAACCCACGCCAGTGGGGCATAAAGTGGCGAGCCCGACAGTGCGAGCGGGAGAAGACCGCCGATCGCAGTCACAGACGTCAGCAACACGGGCAGGAACCGGATTTCGCCCGCCCGCTCGATTGCGTCCATCAGGCCCATGCCCTGTTCGCGCAGGCGCGTCGTGAAATCGACCAGCAGGATGGAATTCTTGATCTCGATGCCGATCAAGGCGACGAAGCCGATGATAGCAAGGAAAGAAACCGAATTGCCCGTGAGGATCAGCGCAACGATTCCGCCGAACAGGCCCAGCGGGATGACACCGGCAACGACAGCAACTTCGCGGAAGCGCCCGAATTCGGCAACGAGAACAGCGAAGATGCCGAACATGGCAACGAGAATGACGCCACCCAGACCCGACGTGTTTCGGGCTGCAACTTCGGCGGCACCACCCACTTCCCAGCGGATGCCCTGCGGCAGTGTCAGCTTGTCGAGTTGCGCAATCACGTCCTGATTGAGCTTGGAGGGGAGGGCACCGCGCTCGTTATACGCCTTGATCGTCACGGTGCGTTCGAGCTGGAACCGGTTGATTTGGCTCGGCACTGATTTCAGGCGCGGCGTGGCAACTTCGCCAAGCGGGACGGTGCTGCCCGTTTGCGTCGAGACGTAGATCGACTGCAGCGCCGAAATTGGCTGGTTTGCGGCCATCGGCAAGCGCACGACGACGGGGTAGCTGTCGCCTTCGGCATCCCGGAAGCTGCTCGCGCGTTCGCCGGCCAGCGCCAGCCGTACAGAACGCCGCACATCGCCGGTCGTGACGCCAAGCAAACTGGCCGACGCCGGATCGAACCCGATGTCGAGGTCGACGCGCTCGATCGCGAGAGGGTTTTCGATATCGCGCAGTCCGGGTGTCCCCGACATCAGCGTGGCGACTTGCGCCGCGGCAGTGCGAAGTGTCTCGATTTCGGCACCGCGCAGTCGGATTGCAACGGGCGCTTCGACGGGCGGGCCATTTTCGAACTGCACGACCGTGACTTTCGCGTTCGGATAGGTATCGAACTTGCGGCGCAGGGCATCAAGTTGTCCCGGGCTTTCGCTTGGTATCCATTTGTCGATCGTGACGAAGACTTCGCCATAGCGCGTGTCGTCTTCGCGCGGGATATTGTTGTAATAAATTTGCGGATTGCCGCGCCCAACATTGTCCATCCGCCCGGTTATGCCGGGAAATGTCGACACGATGGTGGAGACATCGCGGACTGCGCGGTCGGTCGCCGCCATGCCACTGCCCTCCGGCGTTTCGACGCGCACCATGAAATAGGGCGAATCCGATGCGGGAAAGAGGCTTGCGCCGATAAAGGGCAGTGTGCCCAATGCAGCGATACAGATGGCCATCGAGCCCCAGACCGTGGATTTGGGATGGCGCAATCCCCAGCGCAGCAGCGGCTGATAAAAGCGGTGGATCGCGCCGTTGATGGCTTGGAGGACGCGATTGCCGTCGGGGCCGTGATTGTCTTTCAGCAGCCGGCTCGCGACGAACGGAATGATCGTCAGCGACACGATCAGCGAACTTGCAATAGTGACGAGCACGGCCACCGGCAGCCCGCGCACGAAATCGCCCGATCCTTCTGGAAGAAACGTCAGCGGCAGAAAAGCGAACAGCAGCACGCCGGTCGACCCGAGGACGGCAAGGCTGATCTCCTTGGTCCCGCTGATCGCGGCCGCAATCGGGGTTTCGCCGCCGCGCATATGGCGCTCGATGTTTTCAGTCACGACGATCGAATCATCGACGAGGAGCCCGAGCGAAATGATGAAGCCCGAAATGCTGATCTGATTGAGCGTAAAGCCGAACTGGGCGAGCGCGAACACGCCCATCGCCAGCGACAGCGGGATCGAGATCATGACGACCAGCGATGCCCGCCAGCCGAGCGGGATCAGCGTGATCAGAACGAGCGCAAGTGCAATCGCGAAATCGGTCGCAAGCTGTCCAAGCCGCCGCTTGATATCGAGCGTCTGGTCGAAACTCGTTGCGAGCTTCATGTCCGGCGGGAGCGTTTTGTTCAGGGCGGTCGTGGCCTCGGCAAGGCGCTCGCGCAGATCAGGCGCGCTGACGGAATCCTTCTGTTTGACGGCTATGAAGATCGCGCGCTTTCCGTTGAAGCGCGTATAATGCAATTGTTCGGCTTCGGCCCACGCCACGGTCGCGACATCGCCCACGGTCACAAATCGCCCGGGTTCGCTCTTGACGATCGAACGCTCCAGCGCTGCGATCGAGCGGAAAGCACCTCCGGCATCGACGTTTAGTCGGCGGTCGCCACTGTTGACCGCGCCCGTGGCGATCGTTGCACCACCGGCAGTGATGGCAGTCGCAACTGTCGTTGGGGCGATCCCCGCTTCGGCCAGCCGTCCGGCATCGATCGAAACGCGCATTTCCGGGCGAGCCAGCCCGAATATCGTCGAGCTGCGCACGCCGGGAACAACATTGATGCGGTCGCGAATGTCCTGCGCATATTTCTCCATCCGCCGCCACGATGCCGTTTCGCTGACCAATGCGAGCTGGACGACGGCTGCTTCGGTGGTGCGGACGCGGCGGAATTCGATGCGCGCAATACCCGTCGGCAGCTGGCCGCGAATGGCGTTCACATCACGCACGACACGATCGAGCGCTTGATCGGCATTGGTGCCATAGTCGAATTCGGTCGCGATGACGGCCACGCCATTCGTGCTCGTCGAGCGGATCTGCTTGATCCGGTCGATACCCTGCACGGCTTCTTCGATCGGCTTGGCAACCGTTTCCTCGATCTCGGACGCATCGGCACCAGGCAGGGAAACGACGGTGATAATTGTCGGCACCGGGAAGTGCGGATCGGCAGAGCGCGGAATCGTCAGAAATGCCTGGATGCCGAGCGTTGCAAAAAGAAAGAATATGACAGCCGTCAGTTGCCAACGCTGGACGGCGAAAGCGACAAGGCTCATCGCGTGCGGATGACCGGGGAGACCCGTGTCCCGTCCTTGATTTTCTCGAAACCGCTCAGCGCGATACGCTCGCCCGTTGTGATGCCAGACAGGACTTCGACGCCGGTGTCGGTCGTGTCCCCGATGACGATCTTGCGCAGTCGGGCGATATTTTTTGCATCGATGACGTAGACGAGCGCTTCACCGGCACGTGGCGCAATGAGCGCAGTCGCGGGGATCAGCGTGCGTGAACTGCTTAGCCGAGGCGCCGCTGTCATCGATGCCGTCCCGATCATGCCTGATCGCAGCCGCGGATTGGCAGGGAGACTGATTTCGACGTCGAAGGTGCCGGTCGACTGGCGCGCCTTGCCGCCGATTTCGACAACGCGACCCGGCAGCGGCGCGGGACCCAATGCTTCGAAACCTACGCTGGCAGGCGCGCCGATGGTCAGGGCAGCCGCCGCGCGATCGTTGACCGGCACGCGGATCACATAGCCACCTGCAGCTTCGCCGACGATGACGACTGGCGTGCCCGCCGCGACGACCTGTGTCGGTTCGGCAAGGCGGCTAAGGACCACGCCATCGCTCGGCGCGACGACCTTGGCCGTGTCGAGCGCGAAACGCCGTGCTTTGACCTGCGCTGCCGAGACGGCCGCGCTTGCTTGTGCCGTCTCGAACCGCGCTTTGGTCACCCATCCGTCGCGGTAGAGCCCGCCCAGACGATTGACCTCGGACGCAGCACGATTGGCTTCAGCCTGAGCAACCGCAAGCTCGGCCTCGACTGGCACGGCACTCAGGATGGCGAGCAGTTGCCCGCGGCGGACCCGCTCTCCTTCGTTTACCAGCACCCGGGCGATTTGGCCGCCCGTCGTAAAGCCCAATGGGGTTTCGCGTCGCCATGCCGCGGTTCCGACACCTTGGATTTCCGTTATTGCGACGCCCGATCGGGCGGTCGCCACGCTGATCGTCGGGACGCGATCAGGTGCGTTGCCCTTACGGGCTGGCGTGCCGCAGCCGACAAGCGCAACGAGGCTGATGACAACGCCTGTGACCTGTGACCGGTGAACAAGGTTCAACATTGGTTGCCTTTCGCGACCTATCATTGATAGGTTGACAGTCGTTGTCAAGCGGCGCGACAGTGCGGCGTGGCGCGATCAAAGACATTACGACCCGCGGACCGGCGCGAGCAGATATTGCAACACGCGCAGCGCTTGTTTGTGGTGGACGGCATCCAGAATGTCTCGACCAGGCAGATCGCACAGGCTGTCGGGATCAGCCAGCCGTCACTCTATGCGCATTTCAAAAGCCGCGACGCGATTGCTGTCGAATTGAGCGAACGAGCTTTTGCGCTTTTCAGCGGGCGGATGGCATTGGCGGCAGTCGGGGGAAATGCGATCGAACGACTGCATCGCATGGGCACTGAATACGTGGCGTTCGGCCTTGAACACACCGCAGCTTACCGTGTTGCTTTCATGCTCGAACGCCCCAATGCCGACATTGCGGATCATGATGCGGTCCATAAGGCGGGGATGGGCAGCTTTCAGATTCTCCATGACCTTTTCCGCGAAGTGCGCGGCATTGATGACGATGAAACCGCTGCCCGCGCCCAGTCGACGTGGGCAAGCATGCACGGCCTCGTTGCGCTCCTGCTGGCTCGCGAAGAGTTTCCGTGGGTGGACCGCGCGATGCTGATCCGCCTGCACCTTGACCGGGTCTGCGAACGGGCATTCGATTGACGCCGCAGCCGGTGATTTGGCGGCGGCTGGTGCGGGCGGTGGGAATCGAACCCACACGGGCATAAGCCCAACGGATTTTAAGTCCGTTGCGTCTACCGATTCCGCCACGCCCGCAAACCAGCGTCGGCCCCTAACCGCTGCGACACGCCAAGCCAAGGGAAACGCGCTTGCCCCGGCGCGCTCGCTGCCCTTATGACAATGGCGAGGGGACCGCCATGACTGCAACGCCAATGAACGCGACAAATGTATCGCTCGATCCCAAACGCGACCGGCTGGTCATCGTCGCATCGTCGCTGGGCACGGTATTCGAATGGTATGATTTTTTCCTTTACGGCATCTTGGCAGCACTGCTCGGACGGTTGTTTTTCCCGTCGGACAATGCGACCGCCGCGACGCTGGCGAGCCTTGCTGCGTTCGGCGCGGGCTTTGGCGTTCGGCCGCTGGGCGCGATTATCTTCGGTTATTTCGGCGACAAGATCGGGCGGAAATATACATTTCTGGTGACCATTACGCTGATGGGCGGCGCGACAGCGGCGATCGGGTTTTTGCCGACCTATGCGACGGCAGGGATTTGGGCACCGATCCTGCTTGTGGTCATGCGGCTGCTTCAGGGGCTGGCGCTTGGTGGCGAATATGGTGGTGCTGCGATCTATGTTGCCGAGCACGCACCGCAGAACAAGCGCGGGCAATATACCAGCTGGATCCAGATGTCGGTCGCGGGCGGCTTTTTGCTGTGCGTCGTCGTGGTGCTCGCGTGCCGCCACTCGATGAGCAAGGAAGCGTTCGAAGCGTGGGGCTGGCGAATCCCGTTTCTGGCGTCGATTCTGATGCTGGCGATCTCGCTCTATATTCGCATGAAACTGTCCGAAAGCCCGGTTTTCAAGGCTATGAAAGCCGCCGGCACGACGTCGAAAAATCCGCTGCTCGACAGCTGGCGGCATCCAGGAAACAAGGGTCGTATCATGACCGCGCTGTTCGGCGTCGGTGCGGGCCTGACCGTGATCTATTATACGTCGCAATTTTATACGCTGTACTTCCTGCAAGGAACCGCGCGCGTTCCCGAGGAAGAAGCATTGCTTTATATGGCGGTGGGTGCCGTGATCGCGGCACCGTTTTACGTCGTGTTCGGTGCGCTGAGCGATCGCGTGGGCCGCAAAAAGCTTTTGCTCATCGGTTATGCGCTGTCCGTCGTATTCATATTTCCGCTTTTTCACATGATGGCCGATGCGGCCAACCCGGCCTTGTCGCGTGCAACGGCCGCTTCGCCCGTAAAACTCGAGCTTCCGGCCTGCGATTTCAGTGTTTTCGCGCCGAAGCAGGACAGCGATTGCGGCAAGGCACTGGCCTATCTTGCCAAACGCGGGATCAGCTACACCAAGATAGCGCCCTATGCCGATGGGCAGGTCGCCTTTCAGGTCGGGCAGGCGCGTATCACTGGTTTCGATGAAAAGGCGTATACGGCTGCATTGGTCAATGCGGGTTATCCCGACAAAGCCGATCCTGCCGACAAGCAGCCATGGAAGATCATTCTGGCGATTGCGCTGCTGATCGGTTTGTCGGCAATGACTTATGGCCAGGTCGCCGCGATCCTTGTCGAGATGTTTCCGGCGCGTATCCGCTATACCTCGATGTCGATCCCCTATCATATCGGCACGGGATATTTCGGGGGATTTCTGCCGTTTATTTCCCAGTACATCGTCGTGAAGACAGGCGATGCCTATGCCGGGCTCTGGTATACCGTAGTGGTCGTGGTGATGGCATTCATTGTCAGTGCAATCTGGCTACCCGAAAATGCCGGAAAGCCGCTGGACGCCGACATTTGAGTGCCGCGCTGCGTCTTCGGCTCGATGGTGCAGCGCTGGTGGCGAACTGGCGCTGGCTCGACGCGCAATCGGGGGCGGCGGCGTGTGGCGCTGCGGTGAAGGCCGATGGTTATGGCCTCGGCGCTCGCGAGGTGGTTGCGCGGCTGGCGGAGGTCGGGTGTCGCGATTTTTTCGTGTCGACTTGGGATGAAGCCGTTGCGCTCGGTAGGCTTCCTGAAGGATGTGCGCTGTCGGTGCTGCACGGCGTTCGCGAGGAAGATATGCCAGTCGCGCTCGCATCAAACGCGCGACCCGTGCTGAACACCGTGGCGCAGGTGGCGCGCTGGCGCGAAACCGGGCTGCCGTGCGATGTGATGATCGATACCGGCATGAACCGGCTGGGGCTGTCGGCGGGTGATGATTTGTCAGGTTTGCACATCGAAACGCTGATGAGCCATCTGGCTTGTGCCGATGAAAACAGCGCCATGAACGAAGCGCAGCGCGCGGCCTTTGCCAGTCTGACGAAGAATGCAAAACGCCGCAGCCTTGCAAATTCGGCCGGTGTTTGTTTGGGGTATGACTATGCATTCGATCTGACGCGCCCGGGGCTCGCAATTTATGGGGGCATCGCGCGAGGCAAAGCCGCACGGCATATTGCGCAAGTCGCGCACATTGAAGCGCAGGTTATCCAGCGACGCCCTGTTCGCGCTGGGGAAAGCGTCGGCTATGGCGCGACGTTCGTTGCAACTTATGACAAGGTCGTTGCCGTTCTGAATATCGGTTATGCCGACGGATACCGCCGCGCTTTTGCGGGAAACGGCACAGCGGGCGGCGGGCGCTTCGCAGTTCTTGGCCGTGTCTCGATGGATTTGCTGGTCGTCGACGTCAGCAGCGAGCCGACGATAAACGAAGGCGACTGGGTGTCGGTCGATTACGATCTTGCCGTCGCAAGCGCGGCAACAGGCGTGTCACAATATGAATTGCTCACCGGTCTTGGTGCGCGGTTCGATCGCGTCTGGCGCTAACCGCGCTCGACGGCCAGCGCGACCCCCATGCCACCACCTATGCACAATGTAGCCAGCCCTTTGCGCGCGCCACGTCGGCCCATTTCGTGGAGCAGTGTCGTCAACACTCGCGCGCCGCTCGCGCCGATCGGATGGCCGATAGCGATCGCGCCGCCGTTGACATTGACCTTTTCGGGGTCCCAGCCGAGTTCCTTGCCGACGGCGAGCGCCTGGGCGGCAAATGCTTCATTGGCTTCGATCAGGTCGAGGTCGGCAATCGACCAACCCGCTTTTTCGAGCGCGCGGCGGGTGGCGGGGACGGGGCCGATGCCCATGATCGACGGATCGACGCCCGCCGTGCCGAAGCCAGCAATACGGGCAAGAACGGGTGCACCGCGACGGGCGGCTTCGTCGGCATGCATCAGGATGATGGCGGCAGCCCCGTCGTTCAGGCCACTTGCATTGGCAGCTGTGACCGTGCCGTCCTTCTTGAACGCAGCGCGTAATCCGGCAAGGCTTTCGATCGTCACGCCATCGCGGATATATTCGTCGGTATCAACGACCGTGTCGCCTTTGCGGCCCTTGATCGTCACGGCAGCAATTTCGCCCTTGAAACGCCCCTCAGCACGCGCCGCCGACGCCAAATTCTGCGAGCGCACTGCAAAGGCATCCTGCATCTCGCGCGTGATCTGATGCTGCTCGGCAAGGTTTTCCGCCGTGATACCCATGTGATAATTGTTGAAAACGTCGGTCAGGCCATCCTTGATCATCGTATCGATGAGTTCGACCGCACCCATCTTCGTGCCGCCACGCAAGGCCTGCGCATGGCACGACATCGACATGTTTTCCTGGCCACCCGCGACAACGATCGTCGCATCACCGGCAATGATTGCCTGCGCACCAAGCGCCACTGCCCGCAGGCCCGATCCGCACACCTGATTGATTCCCATCGCGGCAACTTCTTTCGGGATGCCCGCCGCCATGGCTGCCTGACGCGCCGGGTTCTGCCCCTGCGCTGCGGTCAGAACTTGCCCCAAAATGACGTCGGAAACTTCTTCGGGCGAAACGCCTGCCGATTCGAGCGCCGCCACAATTGCGACACGACCTAGTTCATGGGCGGGCGTGCCAACGAAGCTACCGAGGAAACTGCCGACAGGCGTGCGGCGGGCGGCGGTGATGACGATATCGGTCATGGCGGTTTCCTCGAGGGTTTGCTGCACTGCCCCTAATGCTTTTGCGCAGTGGTTTCCACCGTCAACATTGCTGCGCAATATCGCCTGTGTTGCGGTGCATCATGACTCAGTGCTACTGTTCCCGATAAATTGCGCAGGAACGCATCATGGCTAAAGCGATACTGACGACCGAGACCGGCGAGCCAGTCCCTGTCATCATCAAGAAATACGCCAACCGGCGACTCTACAACACGGAGACGTCGAGCTACATCACGCTCGAGCATCTGGCCAAGCTGACACGCGAAGGCCGCGAATTCAAAGTGCTCGATGCCAAATCCGACGAGGACATTACCCACAGTGTCCTGACTCAGATCATCATGGACGAGGAAAGCCGCGGTGAGACTATGCTGCCTGCTGGCTTCCTGCGCCAGATCATCTCGATGTACGGCGACTCGATGCAGTCGATGGTGCCGCAATATCTCGAAGCATCGATGGATGCTTTCCGCAGCAATCAGGCAAAATTCCACGAAGCCATGAAAGGCGCATTCGAGCGCGGCCCGTTCGCCGAGATTGCCAAGCGCAATATGGCGATGTTCGAAGCGGCTACCAGTGCGTTCGTGCCCGGTGGCGCAAAGCCGGCAAGCAGCGCCAAAGACGACGAAATTTCTGCGCTGAAAGCGCAGCTTGCGGAATTGCAATCGAAAGTCGAAAAGCTTGGTAATTAACGGGTAGCGAACGAAGGCGGCTAATATGCGGATCGAATTGACAGCACTTTCCCTCATTTTCATCGCAATCACGCCGCAATTTGCTGTGGCACAAACGATCGTTTCGATAGCGCCGACTCCAGACAAGCCATTGATTACAATCACCGTCCAGGAATCAAGCGACGCTGCGCCTGACATCGCGACGCTGCAAATTGGCGTTGAAGCACTTGCGCCGACAGCAACCGCAGCGCTCTCAACGACATCCGTCAAGATGAAACTTGTGCTGGCAGCGCTTGCGGCACAGAATATCGCAAACAAGGATATTCGGACGAGCGCCGTAACCGTCGGCGCGCGTTATGATTATCGCGCAAACCAGCGCGTTTTCCTCGGTTATTCAGCAAACAATTCGCTTGGTGTGATCGTGCGTCAGATCGACAGGATCGGCCCGCTGCTCGATGCTGTCACAGCAAGTGGCGCAACAGAAATCAACGGGCCGCAATTTGCCATCGAGAATCCGAAAGCGCTGCGTTCGGGTGCGCGTGACCGCGCGGTTGTGACACTCGATACCGAAGCGCAGGCCTATGCAAAACGGACCGGGCACATTCATGCGCGCCTGTTGACTATCAACGATGGCGCATCGTTCATGCAACCGGTCGATATTATCGTTACGGCGAGCCGGGGCGGCGCACCGTCACCGGTATCTGCGCCGCCTCCGCCGCCCGTTATGGGCGGGCAATTGTCCGTGGGCGTTACCCTGACCGGTGTTTATCGGCTGGAAGACTGAGAGCGGCCTTTTAACTTAGTGGCTTGGTAAACTTCAGCGTCATGCGGTCGCTTTCGCCGATTGCCGCATATTTCGCGCGATCCGCATCCTTTTCGGCAAAGCTCGGCGGCAACGTCCAAACGCCTTTGGGATAGTCTTTGGTATCGCGTGCGTTGGCGTTGACTTCGCTGGAGCCTGCAAATTTGAAACCTGCTTTTTCTGCAAGCGCGCGGACCGTCGATACTTTGATGTAACCACTCGACTTTTCGCGCGCCGCATCGGCGCTTTCGGGCAAGCGGTGGTCCTCGATGCCGAGTATGCCACCCGGCTTCAGCATGGCATATAGTTCGCGGAACGCCGCTTCGCTATAGTCGGCGTTGTCCGGCGTGCCGCTGCCCATCCGCCAGTTGTGGACATTGCGGAACGTCAGGACGGCGTCCGCGCTACCGCCTGCGACAGGCGTGCCGCCGTTGAAGGACGGAAAACTTGCTCGGGCGACTTTGCCGTAAACGGCAGGATTTGCATCGAGGCGCCTGTTCACTGGTTCGGCGCGGGCCGCAGGGGGCGCTACCGTCAGCTTTCCGTTCGCGGCGAGATAGGGCGCGAGGATTTCGGTATACCAGCCGCCACCGGGCCAAATTTCCACGACATGATGCGTCGGCTTGATGCCAAAGAAAGCAAGGGTCTTGTCAGGATTGCGATATTTGTCACGTGCCACATTGGCAGGGGTTCGTGACGGGGATTGCACTGCCGCGAGCAGGGCTGTTTGCGTCGACGCGGCCGCCGAGGTCTTCGGTTTTGCGTCGGCAGCCTTCAGGCCAGCAGTTGCGATCGCCAAAATCGACCCTGCAAGAAGTATCGCACGCATAAGTCTTTCCAATCACTGTTGTTGAACGATCCGTCGTGAATGGGGCGGGCGAGGCCGCGGTTCAATCCTGAATCGATTTTTCCCGCCAAAAGTCGAAGGCTGTCTTGTGCAGGCGCGCAACATGGTTGTGACCCTCAGGTCCCAGTGCGCGTCCCGAAAAATCAGTGCGCCCGATCCACCAGCCTTGGCCCGGAAGCCGGTCACTTTCACGAACCACGAGGACTGCAAGCTCGGGTTCGTCCGCAGCGGCGGCGCGCCGGTCGATCTCGTCGAGCACGTTGCACAGCGCGCGCATTTTGGGGCGGGTGAACGCCATGCCGAGGAGGTTGAGTACTTCTGAATAGCTCATTGCATGACCCTTGCGTGCTGAATCCCTCAGCAGCGATTCGATATGCTCGAGATCAAAAAGCGGTGCGGTCATAGCCGCGCCGGTCTAGCCTACAGACAGGCCTCGAGGAATGGCTGGTCGAAGCCATATTGCCGGGCCTTGTCGAGTGAATAAGGGCGCAGGCCCATCGCACGATATTCGCCGATGATCTTCCCGTCGGCGTCTTCTTCGAGGTATTCGAATTTGAACAGTTGCTGCGTTACGATCACGGGGCCTTCCATACCGACAATCTCGGTAATGTCGGTCACGCGGCGTGACCCGTCGCGCAGGCGCTTTACCTGAATGACGAGATCGACCGAATCGGCGATCTGGCGCGAAATCGCTTCCTTGGGCATTTTGATGTCGCCCATCATGACCATGTTTTCCATACGGCCGATGGCTTCGCGCGGAGAGTTGCTGTGCAGCGTGCACATGGAACCGTCGTGGCCCGTGTTCATCGCGGCCAGAAGGTCGAAACATTCCTGACCACGAATTTCCCCGAGGATGATCCGGTCCGGCCGCATACGCAGCGCGTTCTTGACGAGATCGCGGATCGAAATTTCGCCCTGACCTTCAAGGTTGGCGGGGCGCGTTTCGAGCGGAAGCCAGTGCGGCTGCTGCAAGCGCAATTCGGCGGCATCCTCGATCGTGAGCACGCGTTCACCGGGATCGATCATTTTCGACAAGGCATTGAGCATCGTCGTCTTGCCCGAACCCGTGCCGCCCGAAATGACGATGTTGAACCGGCAGGCGCCAGCAATTTTCAGTGCAGTCGCCATTTTTTCAGACATCGATCCGCCCTTTGCCATCATATCGAGCGTGATGGGCTTGTCGGAAAACTTACGAATGGAGATTGCCGTGCCGCGCAGTGACAGCGGCGGCACGATGACATTGACGCGAGAGCCGTCAGCAAGACGCGCGTCGGCCAGCGGAGTCGTCTGGTCCACGCGTCGACCGACCGAGTTGCAGATGCGCTGGGCAATCTGGAACAAATGCTCTTCATCGCGGAACTGAATGGGCGCGATGATCAGCTTGCCCTTTTTTTCGATATAGGTCTGATTGGGTCCGTTGACCATGATGTCGGTGATCAGCGGGTCGCTCAGCAATTCTTCGAGTGGCCCGAGCCCGAGCAATTCGTCGACCAGCACTTTTTCAAGCGCGAACTGTTCGCGCCGGTTCAGCGTGAATTTCAGTTCGGCCAGCACTTCGCCGATTATCGGGCGAAATTCCTCGGCGAGTTCTTCCTTGTTCAGTGTGGCAGCGGCTTCGGGGTCGACGCGTTCGAGCAAACGGGGGAGAACCTGCTCCTTGATCTTGTGGACGCTCGCTTCAAAGCCTTCGGCCTTGGGCGCAGCTTCCATTTCATTCGACTGACGATCATTCAGCCGCGCCATTGCATCCGAATGGTCTGGCATTGCCGGTTCGGCCATGGCACCAGCCATCGCACCCGGCAGCGGCGCTGCTTCGAGGGGTGGAAACTGCTTTCCCCCTTCGTCTGGCGATGGTCCGCCACTGCCTTGCATGGGACGTGCAACGCCAAAGGCCGGACGGTTGCCCGTGGGCGTACCGCCCGCTCCACCGCGTTTTCCGAATGCGCTCATTATTTACCCTGCAATTACGGAGGCCGCAGACAATGATCCATGGCGATTAAGGGTGAATAGTCCGGAAACTTTTATATTGTCCTAATCCGCTATCCATGGGCAGTCAGTTCTCGGATCGGCCTTTTCCCCTCGCGCATCAGCGATCGTAAACCGCACGGGCCTGCGTTGTCAGCCAGTCCATCGTCGCTGCCCACGGACCGTGGCCATGACTGATGCGGGCAACGCCCAGTTCGGCCAGCCGATCATGACCGGGACCATCCGGATGGATCAAGATATTCACGGGGAGCGGCGATCGCTCGCACAAACGTGCAATGAGCGTTTCATCTGTGAGATACGGCACGAACAGACCACCCGCACCGGCATCGGCATAGGCGCGCGCGCGTTCCAGCACGGAATCGAGAACGGTCCGATCATGCGCCTCGGGCAAAGTCAGGATGAACACATCGGTCCGCGCGTTAACGAATAAGCCTGTCGCCGCGGCGGCGGCAATTCGCGCGGTGGTGTGTGCAATCGAAAAGAGCTGGCGTGTTTTCGGGTCTTTGTCCTCGAGGTTTATCCCGGCAGCACCGGCGTCAGCGGCTGTCTGGACCGTGAGTTTTACGGCTTCAGGCGTTTCGCCATAGCCAGCTTCGAGGTCGATCGTGACAGGCAGTTCGGTGACGCGAACGATATGGCACAAATTGGCGATTGCCAGCTCGAGCGGGAAGTCTTCGCCGTCCTTGAACCCGTGCGCACCGGCCACGCCCCAGCTTCCTGTGGCAAGGGCGCTGGCACCTGCCTGTTCGACCGCAACAGCGCTGCCCGCATCCCAGATGTTATAAAGCGTGAGCGGTTTGCCGGGCACATGGAGTGCTGCGAACAAGTCGGTTTTGTCGGTCATCGGTTTTTTCTTTCCGCTGCGAGGAGTTTGGCTTTGCGCTCAACGCCATAGGCATATCCCCCCGGCGAGCCGTCCGACCGGATGACGCGGTGGCAGGGGATCAGCACGGCGACATTGTTGGCGCCGTTCGCCGAGCCGGTGGCACGGACAGCGCCCGGGCTGCCCACTGCTGCTGCAATCTGCGCATAGCTGCGTGTTTCGCCCGGCGGGATGGCCATGAGTTGCTGCCAGACAGCTTGCTGGAACGCCGTGCCCGCCACGTCGAGCGGCAGGGTGGGCATGTTGGCGGGGTTGTTGACAGCAGCAACGGCAGACCGCGCCAGATCAGCCATCGCTGCGCCCCCCGCCTGTATGATTGCCTTTGGAAATCGACGCGTAAGTTCGCTTTCGGTCTCGTCGAACGACAAACGGCAAATCCCCTTTTCGGTGGCAGCGAGCAACATCTGGCCCAGTTCGGTTTCAGCAACGACCCAGCGGATGGTGACGCCAGCCCCGCCGTTTTTCCAAGCGTTCGGCGTCATACCGAGCCGTCCGCCGGTTTCGGCATAGAAGCGGCTCGGCCCCGAATAGCCTGAGGCATAGATAGCGTCGGTCACGGAACCGCTTTCCGATAATGCGTTTTCAGCTCTTTTCAGGCGAATGACGCGCGCATAGGCCGCCGGTGTGAGGCCAGTATCGCGTTTGAAGATGCGATGAAAATGATGCGGTGCATAGCCGACGGCATGGGCGAGACGGTGAAGCGCGATCATGTCTCCAGCGGTCTCGATCAGGTTCACGGCTTTGACAACGGCCTCGCGGTCGCGGCCTACTTCTTCGGGCTTGCAGCGTAAACAAGCGCGATACCCTGCGGCGAGCGCACCCGCGCCGTCAGCGAAATATTCGACATTTTGCCGTAACGGATGACGGGCGGGGCAAGACGGCTTGCAATAAATCCCTGTTGTCTTGACCGCGCCAACGAACATGCCGTCGAACGCACGGTTGCGGGCAGAGAATGCTGCCCATGCGGTTTCGGTGTCGATCATCCGGCGCGCTCCACTTTCGCCGCAAAACATCCGTGCGCGGCATTATGGGCATGGAGATAGGCAATTTCGGGAAAATCGAACAGCGTCCGAATTTTCGCGTCGGCCTCACCTGGAAGGGCTAGCGCGGCATTGCGCAACATGCCCGCGCTGTCGAATGCCCGGAATGCGATCGGGCGGTTTTCGAGCACTGGCGGTAGCGCGTCCTCGAAAACCGCAGCCGCTGGCGCATTCTCGCGCACATAGATTGCATAGGCCGATCGATACGGCGTCGCGACATCATGGCTGACATGGTTGAACAGGATCAGCGTTTCGCCGGGCTCGGCATCGTCGAGCGTGATGCGGCACGGAAAGCCCGGCTTTCCGGTCGCTGTCACGCGCATCGCGCCCCGTTGCGCCAACGTGGCATCGTCCTGTCCGATCAGGTTAGCGAACGGCTCGGGCGAAAGGCCGGTGATGCGATAGGTCATTTCGGTCTCCTGTGACGTCAGGATCCCGTTACGCATCTGAAATCCGCCGCGCGTCCCGTTGCTTGCGGTCAAACATTTACTTCAAATCTTTGTGAATCGCGCTTGGCGTATCGCCGCAGGAAATGGATGATCAGGCCCATGCCGACCACCGACGGCACAGCCCAGATGACCGGATTGAACGCCAGATGCGGGACATGCGCGATCAGGCCGACCGACAGGAATGCGGTGTAAGCCGCGATCCCCGTCGCCACCATCGCTTTCAGATGTTCGGGAATATAGTCCGCCGGTCCGCGCGCCGCTTTGAAGATATACCACAGATATGTCATCGTGGTCCCAAATCCGAGGATGGCGACAAGGATCATCAGCGGCTGGCGCAGCATAACACCCTGAACGAAACAATTCACGCCTGTAATAAACACGACAAGCTGAAGCGCGACCATCGACCAGTGCCGGTTTGCGTCGTGATCGCGCTTGTTCGCAATCATCTGCAGACCATAGCGCGTCATGCTCATCGTCAGCAGCGCAAGATAAATCATCATCCAGCCGAGCAGACCGCGATAGAGCGGTTCGTCGGTCAATTGCGGATGCATTGCTGTTGGCCAGAGGACCGACAAAATCCCCATGCCGAGCGCCTGAAAGCATACGACATAAATCGACGTCGAAAACACCTGCCCGTAATAGCGATGGCGCGGGCCACCCTTTCGCGTTGCAACCGTGGCCCAGAAACTGGTGAGGGCGACGATACCTGCGCCGATGTGAACCGCCAGAAAGAGATGGAACAGCCACGGCATGGCGCGCAGTGTGTCCCAGCATTCTGCACGCCGCAAGGTGCCATCTCTACCTTGCATCGCAGCAAATCGGGTGCTAATCGCGCGCCATTCCTGCCGCAGGACGCATCGCCGTCCGCCCGCGCGCAGGGTCCAAACGTCGCTTAGAGGACATGACCACGCGTGGAGAATTCCGGCGCCATTCAGGCTAGCCTTTCGGGCCGCTACGCATCGGCGCTGTTCGATCTGGCACGCGAATCGAAAGTCATCGAACAGGTCGAAACGAGTCTCGCTACGCTTGAAAATGCGATTTTGCAGTCCGATGACTTGCGCCGTCTCGTAGCAAGCCCGCTCGTTGCACGCGGTGCGGCGGCGAACGCCATAATAGCGGTTGGTGGGTCGCTGAATCTCGATAAGCTAACAACGAATTTTCTCGGTGTGCTGGCGTCGAACCGCCGCTTGGCGCAACTGACCAAGGTCATTGCATCATTCCGCGATCTTGCCGCCAATCATCGCGGCGAAGCCAGTGCGACGGTCACAACTGCGCATGGCCTGTCAGACACGCAGGTCTCTGCGCTCAAGGCTAAGCTAAAAGCCCGCGTCGGCCGCGACGTTGCCGTCACCATGAAAATCGATCCCGCCATTCTTGGCGGCCTGATCGTCAAAATCGGATCACAACTGATCGATTCGTCGATCCGCACAAAATTGAACACGCTCGCGCAAGCGATGAAAGGCTGAATATGGATATCCGCGCCGCCGAAATTTCCCGCGTCATCAAGGATCAGATCGCGTCCTTTGGCACCGAAGCCGAAGTGTCCGAAACCGGACAGGTGCTTTCGGTGGGCGACGGCATCGCGCGCATCCACGGCCTCGACAATGTTCAGGCCGGCGAAATGGTCGCCTTTGCCAACGGCGTGCAGGGTATGGCGCTGAACCTCGAAGCCGATAACGTCGGCGTCGTCATTTTCGGGTCGGACTCCGAAATCAAGGAAGGCGACGTCGTCAAGCGGACCGGCACCATCGTCGATGTTCCCGTCGGGCGTGGCCTGCTGGGTCGCGTTGTCGACGGTCTCGGCAATCCCATCGACGGCAAAGGCCCGATCGTCAGCGACCAGCGTTCGCGCGTCGAAGTCAAAGCCCCCGGCATCATCCCGCGCCAGTCGGTGCATGAACCCGTCCAGACCGGCCTGAAAGCGCTCGATGCGCTCGTTCCCGTCGGCCGTGGCCAGCGCGAACTCATCATCGGTGACCGTCAGACCGGCAAGACCGCAGTCGCCATCGACACCTTCATCAACCAGAAGGAAGCCAACAAGAGCACCGACGAATCGAAGAAGCTGTATTGCATCTACGTCGCCGTCGGCCAGAAGCGTTCGACCGTTGCGCAGATCGTTCGCGCGCTCGAAGAAAACGGCGCGATGGAATATTCGATTGTGGTTGCCGCAACCGCGTCCGAGCCTGCGCCGCTGCAGTATCTCGCACCTTATACCGGCGTTACGATGGGCGAATATTTTCGCGATAACGGCATGCACGCGGTCATCGTTTATGACGATCTGTCGAAGCAAGCCGTGGCGTATCGCCAGATGTCGCTTCTGCTGCGTCGTCCTCCGGGCCGTGAAGCATATCCCGGTGATGTTTTCTATCTGCACAGTCGTTTGCTGGAACGCGCCGCGAAGATGAGCGACGCCATGGGCGGTGGATCGCTGACCGCACTGCCGATCATCGAAACGCAGGCAGGCGACGTGTCGGCTTATATTCCGACCAATGTGATTTCGATTACCGACGGTCAGATCTTCCTCGAAACCGACCTGTTCTATCAGGGCGTTCGTCCCGCGATCAACGTGGGTCTGTCAGTAAGCCGCGTTGGTTCGGCGGCACAGACCAAGGCGATGAAGAAGGTTTCGGGCTCGATCAAGTTGGAACTGGCACAATACCGCGAAATGGCGGCGTTTGCTCAGTTTGGCTCCGACCTTGATGCCTCTACGCAGAAGTTGCTCAATCGCGGTGCGCGGTTGACCGAATTGCTGAAGCAAAAGCAGTTTGCGCCGTTGCCCTTTGAAGAACAGACCTGCTCGATTTTCGCTGGCACCAACGGTTATCTCGACGGTATTCCCGCAACCGACGTAACGCGGTACGAAGAAGGCATGCTCGCCGACTTGCGCGCCAACCACGCCGACATCCTGAAGGGCATCCGCGACAGCCGCGACTTCAGCGACGACACCAAGAAGTCGCTGATGGCCGCACTCGACAAGTTCACGAAGAATTTTGCTTAACACTTCGTCACCCTGAACTTGTTTCAGGGTCTTAATTAAGATGCTGAAACAAGTTCAGCATGACGGGAAAAGGGAAGTTAGATGGCGTCTCTCAAGGCCCTCAAAATGCGGATCAACTCGGTCAAGTCGACCCAGAAGATCACCAAGGCGATGAAAATGGTCGCCGCCGCCAAACTGCGCCGCGCGCAGGAAGCAGCCGAGGCTTCGCGTCCTTACGCCGAACGGCTCGAGCGCGTAGTGGCCAGCATTGCGTCAAAAGTCACCGTTGGCCCGCAATCGCCAAAGCTGCTCGCTGGCACCGGCAAGGATCAGGTACATCTGCTGGTCGTTGCGACCTCCGACAAGGGTCTGGCGGGCGCGTTCAACACCAATATCGTCCGTCTGGCGCGCAAAAAAGCCGAAGAGCTTCGCGCTGCTGGCAAGACCGTCAAATTCTACACCATCGGCAAGAAGGGCAAAGATCAGCTAGGCCGGACCTTTCGAAGCGACATCATCAACTCAATCGAACCCGGCGATCTGGGCAAATTGAGCTTTGCCGATATGCAAGGCTATGCCGAAGATTTGAACGCGCGGTTCGAAGCAGGCGAATTCGACGTCGCGCATTTGTTGTTTTCCAAGTTTGGCAGCGTGTTGAATCAGGTGCCG